>JAFTKI010000095.1 GCA_017453335.1 Clostridia bacterium | reverse complement strand
CTGCTGCCATAGCTGCGGAGTGAGTCATACCCGAGCAACCGATGGTCTCAACCAAAGCTTCCTCGATGATACCGTTCTTTACGTTCAGGGACAGCTTACAAGCGCCCTGCTGGGGTGCACACCAGCCCACACCGTGGGTGTATGCGGAGATGTCGGTGATCTCCTTTGCCTGAACCCACTTACCCTCTTCGGGAATGGGCGCGGGACCGTGGTTCGGACCCTTTGCTACGACGCACATCTTTGCAACTTCTGCGCTCATAGCGTACTCGCAAGAAAATTCTTTGCTCATGATTTGTATCTCCTTTTTTCTTAATTCACAGATTTATAGTGGAACGCTTTGAGAAAGCGAACGAAACCGAATCGGCTCAGAGCAGGATCTCGCCGTAAACCTCACCGAATGCGCTTGCAGCGTTGCACTCATCGGTATCGATGTGCATAGCCAGTGCAAAGTTGGGGTGTACGCGGCAAACAACGTCATCAAAAACAGTGGTACGCTCGCTGTCGATCTTTACGCGAACAACCTGCTTGTCCTGAATACCCATAGCCTCTGCGTCTGCGGGGGTCATGTGGATGTGTCTCTTTGCGATGATAACGCCCTCGTTGATCTCGATCTCGCCTGCGGGGCCAACCATCTTCAGACCGGGGGTGTTTGCAACGTCACCGCTCTCACGAACGGGAACTGCCTTGAGTCCCAGCGTGCGGGCATCGGTGTAAGAAAGCTCAACCTGATTTGCTTTACGCGTAGGACCGAGAACACTGACTGCGAGGGTTCCCTTGGGACCTACCAGGGTGATCTTGTCGTTGGAGGTTGCGAATTGACCCGGCTGGCTGAGCATCTTCTTTACGATCAGCTCTGCCCCCTCACCGTAAAGAGCCTTTACGGCATCATCGGTCAAATGGATGTGTCTTGCGGAGGTTTCCACCAAAACTTTGTTTGCCATGATTATAAAACCTTTCTTTCATTATGTGTTTTTATTTTTTTGGCGCGTGTGGGGGACTTTGTCCCATTCTTTATTATTATAACATTTTTTTTGTCGCTTGTAAAGTCCGTTTTTTCAAAATTGTTGACGAATAATCAACTTTTTTTTGGTAATAATGATTAAAGGAATATTTTTTTGCTGATTTCGATACGGAAAATGCGAGGGGGACGGATATGAGCCAAAAAGAATCGGGACGCGTAGAAAAGGAGCACGAGGAGGCACGGCAGTTGCTTTTGGAGAACATTACCGAGAGCGGTGGAAGTGTTGCGTCAAACGCGCGGGAGAAGTTTCAGTGCGTTTCCATCATTGGGCAGATTGAGGGACATTATCTTTTGCCCGAAGGACAAAAAGCGACCAAATACGAGCATCTGATCCCCCTTTTGGTGGATATTGAGGAGGATGACTCGATCGACGGTCTGTTGCTGATTCTCAACACGATGGGAGGCGACGTGGAGGCAGGCTTGGCGCTGGCGGAAATGATCGCTTCCATGACGAAGCCCACAGTTTCTCTGGTGCTGGGCGGCGGACATTCGATCGGCGTTCCGCTTGCAGCATCGGCAAAGCGGTCGCTGATCGTTCCGAGTGCCACCATGACGTTGCATCCCGTGCGGATCAGCGGCTTGGTGATCGGCGTACCGCAGTCCTTTCGCTATATGAGCGAGATGCAAAAGCGGATCGTTGCCTTTATTTGCGCACATTCACGCGCCAAGCCCGAAACGATCAACGAGCTGATGCTCCGTCCCGACCAAATGGCTGCGGATTGCGGAACCATCCTTGAGGGCAGGGAAGCGGTGGAGTGCGGGATCATCGATGAGGTGGGTGGCTTGGATCGCGCCTTGGCGGTGCTGCGGGAGCTTGCTTCAAGTATGCCCCGACACCGAAACAAAGAACGATCTCCGGCCGTCAAGTCTCCCGAAAAAGCTAAAAAATCAGCTAAAAACAATAATAAGAATTAGTCTTATTTTAGAAATTACAGGCAAAAAGGCCTGTTTTTTCTTTTTGAAGCGTTAAAATAGGGATAAAATGAAAAAACTCGACAAAACCTATTGAATATAATTTCTTTATATGATATAATATATTGGTATGTGCTTTTTGATCCGAGCCGAGCGGATGGAAGCACAAAAAGCGTAAACCGTTACACGGAAACCGGCATCCGCTGCAAGATCATCTCGCAGGCGTGTATGCTAAAGGTCCGGGCGGTAGGAAGGAAAAATTTTGAAACAAACCATGAAACTGCGCTCGGGCGCAATTATCCCTCATCTCTCAGTACAGGAAGCGGAGCAAAAGCATTATCTGACACGCAATGTACTCAACAAGATGCACTTGATGCCCTCGGGCGATCCCATTGCTTACGACGAAAATTCCGACGGTAGTATTACATACTTCTTCGATCCCTCTCACGTTGTAGAGGCACCGCCCGAGCTTTGGTACGCTCCCGCGCAAAAGACCGAAACGCAAACGCTGGAAAGCGGCGTGGAGATCGTTCGCATGAGCACCAAGCGCGCCGCCGCGTGCGGATACTACACCAAGGAACGCTTGGATCAGATGAATTATGACGTGATCGAGGAGCCTGTTGCCTACACGCTTCGCAACGACAAGAGCGTGATCTACTTTTACGATAAAAAGACCGCGATCCGCCGCCCCTTGATGTGCGTGCAGTGCGGCAAGGAGATCCGCTATCGCCGCAAGCTTTGCAAGGCGTGCTTTGATGCCGATCTTGCGGTCCGCCGTGCCGAGGGCGATGCTCACCGAAACGCTTTTTACCATAAGCTCCGCGAAAAGGTGCTGTTCTTCGACCTTGAGCTGACCGGTGTTTATACGCATGACGAGATCCTTTCGGTCTCGATCGTGGACGGAACGGGAAGGATCATTATGGATACCTTGGTCAAGCCTATGCACAAAAAGAAGTGGAAGCAGACCGAGAAGATTCACGGAATTACCCCCGATATGGTGCAGGACGCGCCGCATCTGGACGATATTATTCCTGCGTTGAAGGAGCTGTTCGACAATGCCGATGAGATCATTGCGTACGGTATTTCCACCGACTACAGCCACATCAAATACATTTACGACACCGAGGAGGAGCGCGAGGCGTTGCACAAAAAGGCGCGTTGCGCGGCAAACGAATTCGTGCGCTTCCAATCCGAGCATTATCCAGATATGGTTCACGCGTCGCTCAGTGATGCAATGGAGCGCTTGGAGATCGCTTGGGACGGTGTGGCGCACACCTCGATTGCCGATACGATCGGCTGTGCAAAGGTATGGGAAAAGCTGTTCCCGAACTACTACGATAATTGAGGAGACAGAAAAATGGATGCATTCTTTGGATTTGATAAGCCGGCTACCATTGATGAGTACACCGCGATTCTGACCACGGTACACGATCCCGTGGAGCTGAGCGTGATCCGCAGTATTCTGGAAGGAGAAAAGATCCCGCACCGTGTCCGTGAGCGCGCAAGCGGCGGAATGGTAAAGGTGATCGCGGGATATTCGGTGTTTGGAACCGATATTCTGGTGCCTGCCGATATTCTGACCGAGGCACAGGAGCTTCTGGACGCCTACCGTAACGGCGTGATCGTGGAGGACGAGGAAACGGCTGACACCGAGGACGAGGTGTGAGATGAAAGAGATTTTACTTTGCAAATACGGCGAGATCGTGCTCAAGGGCGCGAACCGCCGCTATTTCGAGGATGCACTTTGCAAAACGCTGCGTTTTCGTGCCAAGCATTACGGAAACTTTAATATCACGCGTTCGCAAAGCACACTGACTATCGAGCCGTTGGATGATTTTGCCGATATCGACGGAATGTTTGAGAGTGCGTCAAAGGTGTTTGGTATCGTTGGCATCAGCCGATGCGCGGTCTGCGAAAAGGACATGAGCGCGATCGAAGCCACGGTGCGTGATTACATCCCGCAGTTTTTGGAAGGGAAAAAGACCTTCAAGGTGGAGGCAAAACGCTCGGATAAGAAATTCGCGCTGGATTCCATGCAGATCTGCGCAGAGGTTGGCGGCTACGTTCTTTCCGCCATGCCGCATTTGCGCGTTGATGTGCGCAATCCCGAGATCGTTGTACACGTTGAGATCCGTGAATTTTTTGCATACGTTCACGCAGGACAGTTCAAGGGGGCGGGCGGTATGCCCGTTGGAACCAACGGCAAGGCACTTCTGCTTTTGTCGGGCGGAATCGATTCACCCGTTGCAGGCTATATGATCGCCAAGCGAGGCGTGATGCTTGAGGCGGTTCACTTCGAGTCCTTCCCCTACACCAGTGAGCGTGCAAAGGAAAAGGTGCTGGAGCTGGCGCGCGAGGTCGCACAGTATGCAGGCTCCTTTAACGTACATGTTGTTTCGTTGACGCATATTCAGGAGGAATTGGTCAAGCATTGCGACGAGGACTATTTCACGTTGCTTTTGCGCCGTTACATGATGGCGATTGCCGACCGCTTGGCACACAAGCTGGGATGCGGAGGCTTGATCACGGGCGAGAGTCTGGGACAGGTTGCATCGCAAACCATGCAGGCGATCGGCGTGACCGATCCCTTGTCGTCGCTCCCCGTGTTCCGTCCCTGTATCGGCATGGACAAGGAGGAGATCGTTCGGGTGGCTCGCGCGATCGGAACCTTTGAGACCTCGATCCAGCCGTACGAGGATTGCTGTACGGTCTTCACGCCCAAGCACCCGCGCACGCGTCCCGAGCTTGCCAAGGTACTGGCAGAGGAGCAGAAGCTGGATTTTGAAGCATTGGTACAAGAGGCGCTCGACGGCGTGTATGTAGAGCGCGCCAGAGCCGAATTCTGAGATCGGAGGGAGAGACTATGGAACGGAAATTTTATCATACAACGATTGCCGGATGCGAACGTGATCTTCCGCTTTGCCGCTTGAATGATACGATGCAGATCGCGGGCTTTGTGATGTTCGGAGATCCCGAGCTGACCACTGCGTGTGCCGAGGCACTTCTGCAAAAGGCTCCCGATTACGACTATATGATCACCGCAGAAGCAAAGGGAATCCCGCTTGTTCACGAAATGGCTCGTCTGGCGGGAAATCAAAAATATTTTGTGGCAAGAAAATATCCCAAGCTTTACATGACGGGTGTGATGGAGGTTACCGTACATTCGATTACCACCGATAAGGAGCAAACGCTGTATCTGGATGCCGCCGATGCGGAGCTGATACGCGGCAAAAAAATCCTTTTGGTGGACGACGTGGTGTCTTTGGGCGATTCGATTCATGCCTTGGAGACGCTGGTGCAAGCTGCAGGAGGCAGTGTGTGCGGCAAAATGACCGTGCTTGCCGAGGGACACGCGGCAGAGCGCGATGACTTGATTTATCTTGAAAAACTCCCACTCTTTGACCAAGAGGGAAAGGAATTATAAAATGGCTGAATTACTGAATCAAAACGATAAGCGTACCCACTATTGCGGAACGGTAAGAGAGAGCGACATCGGCAGCAAGGTCTGCGTGATGGGTTGGGTACAAAAGCAAAGAGACCTTGGAAATCTGATTTTCGTTGACCTGCGCGACCGTACGGGTATCATACAGCTTGCATTTGACAGCGAGACCGACAAGGAGATCTTTGACAAGGCGTTCTCGGTTCGTGCCGAGTATGTGCTTGCCGTTCACGGAACCGTCCGCGCTCGCGGCGAGGGAGCGGTCAACCCCAATCTGCCCACGGGTATGGTGGAGATCTTTGTAACCGAGCTGAAGGTTCTTTCCGCGGCGCAAACCCCTCCCTTTGAGGTCAACGATGCAAAAAAGGTCAAGGACGAGATCGCGCTGAAGTACCGTTATCTTGATCTGCGCCGTCCTTCGATGCAGCGCAACATCCTGATGCGCCATCAGATCGCAAAGGTTGCGCGCGATTATTACTATGAAAACGGCTTTTTGGAGATCGAAACGCCCATGATGATCAAATCGACTCCCGAGGGAGCGAGAGACTATCTGGTTCCCAGCCGTGTACACAAGGGTAGCTTCTATGCGCTTCCGCAGTCGCCCCAGATGTATAAGCAGCTTTTGATGCTCAGCGGCTACGATCGCTACATTCAGCTGGCTCGTTGCTTCCGCGATGAGGACCTGCGTGCCGACCGTCAGCCCGAATTTACCCAGATCGACCTGGAAATGTCCTTCGTAACGCAGGAGGATATCATGGCGATGAACGAGGGCTTTATCAAGCGTGTGTTCAAGGAGGTGCTGGATGTTGAGATCGAAACGCCTCTGCCTCGCATTACCTTTGCCGATGCGATGAGCCGTTACGGATCGGATAAGCCCGATACCCGTTTCGGTATGGAGATCCAAGACCTGAGCGATACCGTGAAAAATTGCGGCTTTGGGGTGTTCACCTCTGCGATCGAGGCGGGCGGATCGGTGCGTTGCATCGTGGCAAAGAATGCTGCCGCAACGCTTACCCGTAAGGAGATCGACAAGCTGACCGAGCATGCAAAGGGAATCGGAGCCAAGGGCTTGGCGTATATCCGCTGGGTGGACGAAGCTCCCAACTGCTCGTTTGCAAAGTTCCTGTCTCCCGAAGAGCTGCAGGCGATCCTGACCGCAGGAGGCATGGAGCAGGGCGACGTGATGCTGATCGTTGCCGATAAAAATAAGGTCGTTTTGCCTGTGCTGGGTGCGCTGCGTACTCTGCTTGGCAAGAAGCTGGAGCTGATCGACGACAAAAAGTTTAACTTCCTGTGGGTAGTGGAATTCCCGTTCTTTGAATGGAACGAGGAGACCGAGCATTGGGATGCAATGCACCATCCCTTTACCATGCCTCTTCCCGAATGTCTGCCCGCGCTGGAGAGCGATCCCGGTTCGGTTCGCGCACAGTGCTATGATATGGTGCTCAACGGAGTGGAGCTTTTGTCGGGCTCGATCCGTATCACCGACTGGCAGCTGCAGGAAAAGATGTTCCGCGCGCTTGGCTTGACACAGGAGGATATCGAGCGCAAGTTCGGCTTCCTCGTTGATGCGTATAAGTACGGCGCACCGCCTCACGGTGGCTCGGGTATGGGACTTGACCGCCTTGCAATGGTGATGACGGGTGCCGATTCTCTACGTGATGTGGTTGCTTTTCCGAAGGTGCAGAACGCGAGCGAGCTGATGTCGCAGTGCCCCGCACCCGTAGCAGATGCCGATCTTGAGGTACTGGGAATTGCCGTGACCGCAACCGAGGATGCGGAGTGATTTTTGAAATACGAGAACCACCCTTTAGAATGTTTTGAAAGAGGGGAACGGGGAGAGAGCCTTTTTAAAGCTTCTCTCCCCGAATATCCCGATGAGGTGTTTTATGCCCGAACTTTTATCCCCTGCGGGGAATTTTGAAAAGCTGCGTGCGGCGGTTTTGTACGGTGCCGATGCGATCTATTGCGCAGGACAGATGTTTGGTATGCGCGCCGCCGCCGATAACTTTACGGTGGAGGAGCTGTATGCCGCGGCAGAGTATGTTCATGCGCGCGGAAAAAAGCTGTATCTGACCGTCAATACCATGCCGCACGTTGACGAATATCCGATTTTGCGTCGCTTTTTGCAGGATATCAAGGGCGCGGGGATCGATGCCATGATCGTTGCCGATCTCGGTGTTTTTGCTACCGTGCGTGAGATTTTGCCCGATATGGAGATCCATATCTCCACCCAGGCAAGCATCGTCAGCCCTGCCTCGGCTCGTGCGTATGCCGCAATGGGGGCTACGCGTCTGGTGCTGGCGAGAGAGTTGACTCTGGCTGAGATCAAAGCCATTCGTGCCGAGCTTCCCGACAACGTTGAGCTGGAAGCCTTTATTCACGGCTCGATGTGCGTGTCCTACAGTGGCAGATGCCTGCTTGCCAACGCGTTTAACGGACGTGACGGCAACCGAGGTACCTGCTCTCAGCCTTGCCGTTGGAATTACTCCTTGGTGGAGGAAAAGCGTCCCGATATGCTCTTTCCCGTCGAGCAACAGGAAAATGTCGGCACCTTTATCATGTCCTCCAAGGATATGTGCATGATCGAGCATATCCCCGAACTGATGGAAAGCGGTATTTCGTCCTTCAAGATCGAGGGACGCATGAAGAGTGCGTATTATACCGCCGTGGTGACCAACGCCTACCGTATGGCGATCGATTCTTACCAAAAGGATCCCGCATCTTATTGCTTTGATCCTGCTTGGCTTGAGGAATTGGAGAGCGTTTCGCACCGCGAGTACGGTACAGGCTTTTATTTTGATGATCCCATGCAGAATCCCCAACTGGTCAGTGCTTGCGGATATCTGCGCGAAAAAGCCTATTTTTCCACGGCTACCGAATTCGTCGCCGAGGAAGCAGATGCGATCGTTTCGGGGGGAGTCCCTCTTGAAAATGAAAACGGCAGACTGTATCGCTTTATTCAGCGCAACAAGGTGTCGGCAGGCGAGGGCGCTGAGCTGATCTCACCCGGCTTGATCGGCCGCGGCTTTTCGGTGAGTGAATTGTATGCGCCCGACGGCTCTTCCTTGGAATCCACGCCGCACCCATCGATGATCTATTGGTGCCGTGTTCCGTTTGAGGTCAAGGAGGGCGACATTATGCGTGCCGCCTCGGGAAAGGGCTTGGAGATCCGCGCAAAGGATCGGCTCAAGTCCTGTGAATGTTGATATATCAGTATTTTGAAAGGAGAATAACCCATGACGATTGAAATGCTTTGGGAATACCTGAAAGCGGCTCTGTACGGTATCGTGGAGGGCATTACCGAATGGTTGCCTGTCAGCTCCACGGGGCATCTGATCCTGATTCAAGATTTTCTCCCGTTTTCCTTTACATCCGATCAAACGATGATCGAGCAGTTTTCCGAAATGTTTGAGGTAGTGATCCAACTGGGCGCGATTTTAGCGGTCGTGGTGCTGTTCTGGCATCGCTTGTGGCCGTTTTCACGCAAAAAAACACCGACGGAACGCCGAAACACCTGGTCGCTTTGGTTCAAGGTGATCATTGCCAGCATTCCCGCGGCACTGGTTGGGATTGTTGGAGATAAGCTGCTGGAGCATTTCAGCGGTAAGGACATTGACGGCTGGCTGTACAATTCTTTTGTGGTCGCCGCCGCGCTGATCGTTTACGGTATCGCCTTTATCGTGATCGAGCATTTCCACAAGGGTACGATGGCGAACATCGAGACCGTGGAAGAGATCCCTTATTCAAAGGCTTTGTGCATTGGCATGTTCCAGGCACTTTCGATCGTGCCGGGTACCTCGCGTTCGGGATCTACCATTCTCGGCTCGATGCTCTTGGGACTTTCACGCACTGCCGCCGCAGAGTTTTGCTTCTTTATGGCGATTCCCGCAATGGTGGGAGCCAGCGGAATCAAGGCGCTCGGATTTTTCAAATATCTGGGAGAGACCTCAACCGCAGTTCCCATGACTGCATGGATCGTTCTGGCGATCGGTTGCGGTGTATCCTTCTTTGTTTCTCTGATTGCGATCCGTTTCCTGATGGACTTCGTGAAGCGTCACAGCTTCTCGGCGTTCGGTATCTACCGCATCCTGCTCGGACTCCTTGTCCTCTTGATGTGGTTCCTTTGATCAGGACTAATGGCTGAACGCTTGAAGATCCCTTTTCCCGTGATCGTGGAGGGGACGTATGACAAATTGCGCTTGCAAAATCTGATCGACGCGCAGATTCTGACCACCGATGGATTTGCTGTTTTTAACAAGACCGAAAAAACAACGCTTTTCCGTGTGCTGGCGGAAAAAACGCCGATCATTGTGCTGACCGACAGCGATGGGGCGGGGAAGCTGATCCGCGCCCATCTGACCTCAACCATTCCGTCGGATCGGCTGATCCACCTGTACGTTCCCCGCATCAAGGGGAAGGAAAAACGAAAAGCCGCTCCTTCCGCAGAGGGGGTTCTCGGAGTGGAGGGCATGGAAAATCAACTGCTGTATGAGCTTTTTTTGCCGTACGCCGATGCCGATTCGGTTCTTTCGCGTATGGATGAAAATCGCTTGTCCAAGCTGGATCTTTATGAGGACGGACTGACGGGAGTCGAGGGAAGTGCCGCGCGGCGCGATGCCTTTGCCGAACGGTTGGGCTTGCCCGCAGGTATGACACCCAATGCGCTTCTGGCGGCGCTCCGTGTGCTTTGTACGTACGAGGAATACTGTCGCTTGGTGGGCAGGGAAGAGCGCGGTTGAGTAAACCGAAAACAAAAAGGAGTCATTCGACTCCTTTTTGTTTTCCATCTAATATCAGTTGTTCAGTCCGATACGAAGTGGATTAGTCCTGTGCTTTCTTACGCTTTTCAAAACAAGCGCTGCAGTATACAGGTCTGTCGTTGGAGGGCTGGAAGGTGATCTTTGCCTCTCCGCCGCAGTCTGCGCACACAGCAGTGAAATACTCTCTGGGAGCCTTGCCTGCGTTCTTCTTAGCGTCGCGGCAAGCCTTGCAAGCCTTCGGCTTGTTCAGAAAGCCCTTTTCTGCGTAGAATCTCTGCTCGCCTGCGGTGAATACGAACTCATTACCGCAATCCTTGCAAACCAGAGTCTCATCTACGTACTCTTTTTCTTCAACTGCTACTGCTTCGTTGATCTCGTCCTGGAACATGTTTAGTACCCCTTAAAAAATATGTTTTTTGCCCTCGTCGGAGTTTGACCGACATCTTTGATTTCTCAACGCTTTTGTTAAGCTATTCGGGCATCTTCAGTTGGAATTCGGAATTACCGTGCGGAGTTTTTTGCGGATCCGATAGATGGCATTCTGCACCGACTTTTCATCCTTTCCGAGCTGCGCCGCGATTTCCTTTGCCGTGCGTCCCGAAAGATACATCCACCAAATACGGTTCTCGTACTCGGACAGCTCCCGACACACCAAACGGTACAGCGACAAAAAGTTTTCGCGCTCGATCAGCGATTGTGCGGGATTGACGGTTTCCTCGGCGGCTCCGTCGGGCATCACGTCGTCCAGCAAAACCGTTTGTTCTCCCTTTTTCTGATGCGCTCTCCAATAAGAGATCAGCCCGTTGCGAATACACAGCTTGGCGTAAGCGCCGAAGGGGACCGTTGTTTTCTGTTCATCAAAATGCATCAAGGCATGGAAAAAACAGAGAACAGCCTCTTGTCGGAGGTCTTCCCTGTCAAATGCCGTTGATAAAGTATTAGCGAACTGTCGAGCCATGGAATCAATCAGCGGAGCGTACAGATCGAGCAACTCCTCAAACGCTTGCTGATCGCCGTTTTTTGCCACTTGGATCAGGGCAGAAAGCCGTTTCTCCGACTCGGAATCGAACGTATTGCTCATGGGATAGCTGCAAGCCTTTCTTGACGGGGAATGTGGGGAGATCTTTGCTGTTACAAAGACGGTTTTTGTTGGATGAATTACGGTTTATCCATTCCACTGAATACAATTATACCACATTTTTGTCAAATGTCAAGCGTAATTTTCACTCGAAAATTGTAGAAAATAAACAGTTTTTCAAGGAAGTTGACTTTTTTTACAAAAAAGAAACGCGATTGTTCACCAATTTTCACAAACAAAAAAGGCGCGCTTGGTGAAATTTTACAGATAATGTTTAAAAAAATTGTGAATTATTTTTGAAGCGTTTCCGAAATTTTTGCCAAAAAAACGTTTTGGGGTTATTTGTCAAACAAATAATTGACGTTTCCTGTCAGCAAAGCGATCATCCCGCGGTAGATCACATCGGGGCGGCCTCGGAAATTTTCCTGCATTCTGCGCAGACGGTATTCGGAGTCCACATTCACGGTGGTCTGCATCAGTGTTTTTTCCTTGTCGCGGATGATAAAGGTGATATCGTAGGTCTGATCGGCGCGGCGTTCGTAGGTGCTGTCCACCGTAATGCCTCTGCGCTTGAAATCCAGATAACGGAAGGCACAGTCCAAGCTTTTATCCAAAATGGAAGGAAGCAGATCGCTTTTGAGCTGCTCGGCAACGATGCTGCCTTTTTTGGTGACCGCATACAGCGAGTCGCCCGTATCCACATCCTTGCCCACGTCTTCTATCAGTCCCCCGTCCAGCATTTCGTGAAAGGCAACGGCAAAATCAAGATACATAATATAGTCATTCTGCATGACGATATCGTTGATGGTTACGAAATCCATCGGGTAATTGATGTTTTTCATCAGATAGAGAACGAAAATCTTGACATTATTCATACTTCCGATTGGTGAAGCCATACAAAAACCTCCTCTTGAGGGAACTTAAAATAGAGTATATCACATTTTTTTTATTTTTTCAATAGTTTTGTTTGCAATTTGCGTTTTTTTGTGGTATGATATAAGCGTATAGATTTTGAAAGGACTTCAAGCTTATGATGCAAATTGCTATTTTGGGCTTCGGCGTGGTTGGAAGCGGTACCGCCGAGGTTCTTACCGAAAACCAAAAATTGATCGCTGCAAGATGTGGCGAAGAGGTTTCGATCAAGTACATCCTCGACTTGCGTGAATTCCCCGATCATCCTCTTGGTGACCGCGTGGTACACGATATCAACGTCATTCTGAACGATCCCGATGTCGTACTGGTTGCCGAGATGATGGGCGGCGCACATCCCGCATACGATTTTACCTGTGCGGCACTCCGCGCGGGCAAGCACGTTGTCACCTCCAACAAAGAGGTGGTTGCTACCTTTGGCGTGGAGCTGTTGGAGCTGGCACGGGAGAACGGCGTGAGCTATTTCTTTGAGGCAAGCGTTGGCGGCGGTATTCCGATCATCCGTCCCATGCAGACAGACCTCGCATCCAATAAGATCCTGTCGGTCAGCGGTATCCTCAACGGAACCACCAACTTTATTCTGACCAAGATGAAGGAAGAGGGCGCGGAATTTGCAGACGCACTCAAGCAGGCTCAGATCAACGGCTATGCCGAGGCAAACCCTGCTGCCGATGTTGAAGGCTTGGATGCTGCTCGTAAGATCGTGATCCTGGCAGCTCTTGCTTATGGCGTTTTGCTCGATCCCAACAAGATCGATACGGAAGGTATCACCAAGATCACCTCGGAGCATACCGCGGTTGCCGAGGCTTTGGGCGGTGCCGTAAAGCTGATCGGTCACACCGAGCTGATCGACGGTAAGGTTTTCGCGCAGGTGTCTCCTTATCTGGTACCCGCGCAGAATCCCATCAGCCACGTTGACGGCGTGTTCAACGGTATTCTGGTGGATGCAAATATGCTGGGACGCGCACTGTTCTACGGTGCGGGTGCGGGCAAGCTGCCCACTGCAAGTGCTGTGGTTGCCGATATCATTGATATTCTGTCCAACCGCGCAGGCGAGCGCAAGCCCCCCGTGTGGGTGAGTGCAGAACCCGCGCAGGTTGCCGACATCGCAGCATATGAGTGCCGCCGTTGCGTAGTGATCGACGGTTGCCCCAAGTGCGCCGAAAAGGCGAAGACTGCGCTTGGTGCCGACGAATTTGTTTGTGTGAAGGATGGCAAATTTGCCGTTATCAGCGCAAAGATGACCGCCGATGCCGCAAAGCAGGCATTGCAGAGCGTTGGCTTGGAGGCAGTTCTGACGCTTCCCGTACTGGATTGATCCATATATTAAAAACGGTGCAGACTTCGTTTGAGGTCTGCACCGTTTTTGTTATGCTTTTCTGATGTCGGGGGCTAAGTTTTTCAAGAATTTGTCGGAGAGCATTTCCTCGATGCGCATGCTTTGCAGGCGCGCGTTGTCGGGCTGTTGAAGCACACGGTCATATACCAAGTGCCGCAGGGTGGAGAGCAGGGTAGGCTCGATCCAATAGTCCACATTCTTCAAGCCGTTTTGCCGCTCGATACGGCAAAGCTTCAGATACATTTCCAAGCCATCGCCCTGATCGTGCCACAGATCGGCAAAGATGCTGTCAAAATCGTTCGGGGAGAGCTTTTCGAAATAGTCAAAGGCATCGCCCTCCACCACGAAAATCTTCTCACGGTGTGGAAATTGCGGCAACAGATGGTTGTTGAACAGATCGATCACGCGCCGATCGCGTTCGACCACTGTGACAGATTCAACCGCCTCCTTTTGGGATGCGGAAAACGCGAAATATCCAAGCCCAAGACCGAGCGTGAGTACCCGACCGTGTGCGTTTGCGATCGGCTCACGCATGGTTTCAATTTCATTGGGAGTAACCGTCATCCATTCGATACCGTTTTCCAAAACGGCAGGGAAGCGAAATTCCTCGGTGAAGTATCCGATCTGCGGAATCTCACGGAATTTGTCGGTGCACACAGGGTGATTGCAAACGAACGGCTCAAAGGGGGCATAAAAGCTTTCCTTGAATTCCCACGTGCCGTTTTTTTGATTGGGGAAACGAATGATTTTGCAGTAGGGATCGTTTTTGTAGTCGAGCGGATTCAAACAACGAAGTCCTTGTCGCAAATAGCGATGCTCCAGTGCGCGGTGTTCGGGATTTTCGTCGGGCTCCCAGCCGAGTACCGCCGAAAACAGCGACAGATATGCCTCGTGAGTGTCTACGTGACATTCGCGCACCAGATCGTTCACCATGTCGGGCGTGACCACACGGGGCAGGTAATTCAGATAGCGGCTGTACGCCAAAGTAACCGCGTCATTCTGCTGCATAATCTCTTTCAGTTCTTGTGAAATCCCCATACTGTACCTCCATCTCAGATTCTACTGCTTGATTATAAACGATTTCAACAAAAAAAACAAGGGGGAGTTGTTAAAAACGGAAAAATTGGTAAGATTCCACAGTTGTTTACAAACTGTACATATTTTGAAAAGGTTATTCCTTTATAATAAAATAGATAACTCAATCGAGTGATCAAAAAAATCAAGGAGAAAGACAAATGAAACGCCTTCTTTCTATCATCCTGACATTGGCGATGCTTGCAAGCACATTTGCGCTGGCAATTCCCACTGTCTCTGCTACCGAAGAGGATACCACCGTGTATACCGAGGTAGCAACGCTGGATCAGTTTGTGGCGGCACTGGCAGCAAAGCAAAACATCAAGCTGACAGCCGACATCACGCTGAAGAAAAACACAAAATATCAGCTTTATACCACGACTACTCTGAACGGTAACGGTCACACCATCTACATCCCCGAGATGGATGGCAATATCAACTCGCCGTTTGCATGGGCAGTGGACACGACCATGGAAAACTATTATGCTACCACTACCATTAAGAATATCAATTTTGGTAGTGCGGACTATCCGTTCGTGCATAGAAACACGTCGCAGAATGCAATGGCGCTGTTTGTAGGTCTTTCTTCCGGATACAGCGCACTGTTTGAAAACGTGAATCTTTATTACAACCTGACCACTCCCGTAGCCGTTACCGGAGGCGGCTTGGTTGCAAGCACAGGCGGAACGATCGATTTCAAGGGCTGTAACGTATTTATTGAGAGCCATGATATTTCTACGGCATGCGGCGGCGTAATTGGTACGATCTCCGGCAACGGTGTTGTAACCATGACCGATTGTAATGTTTACGGTCGCGTGTCCAACGAGGCAAGTACCGCATCCGGTTTTGTTGGTATGCTGCAGGGTAGCTTGACCATGAACAACTGCAAGAACTACGCAAACATTGCAAGTACCTCCACCGCAGGTGCAAAGTTTGCGATCGGTGGTTTGGTGGCGTATGCAACTGCTTCCTTTACCAAGCTTGAATTGAACAACTGCATCAACTACGGTAACATAGCGGGTAACGGAAACGCAGGCGGTTTGATCGGCTACGTTGAAACCTCTACCGCAGGTGCGCGCACCAAGCTGAACAACTGTATCAACTACGGTAACGTGAAAGCGTATGACGGTCAGGCAGCAGGTTTTGTTGCTTATGTAAGAAAGGTGGATCTTACGGGCTGTATCAACTACGGTACCTGTACGGGTTGGGATGCCGGCGGATTCGTTGGAAACGGTGATAACGTTATCTTTGATAAGTGCCTTAATGCAGGCTCGATTTACGGCGAGCGCAACGGCACCTGCTGTGCAGGCGGCTTTATGGGCATTGCTTACACCATTATTGCAAAGAACAGTGTCAATATCGGTCCCGTCAATATGATGAGCGGAAAAGACCACGGCGTTGGAAACTTCTTCAGCTATCTTTCCGGCACCGCAACCATGACCAACTGCTATGCGTTCGCACCTCTTGCTTCCGCAACGGGCAAGGAGGCTGTTATCGCAGGTCAGTCCTCTCCCGGAACGGTTGTTTCCACGGGATGTAAGTACATTGATTTCGGCGCAGCCGCAGGACTTCTTGGAGATGACTGCAAGGCAGTTGCTCTTGAGGATGCTCCGGCACTGGTCAAGAGCCTGTTGAACATTGACGTGATGATCGGTGAGAAGGATCGCCTTGTGATCGCAACTCCCGCAATCCGTGGCGTACAGTCCACCACTCCCGAAAACGGTACGCAGAGCATCCGTGTGCTGGCTACGATGGGCAAAGCTCTGGATAAGATCGAGCAGGTTGGCTTTAAGATCACCTTTACCAAGAACGGCGTTGCCTCCGAGGAGACCAACTACTCGGGCAAGACTGTATTCGTTTCTATCAACGAGCAGATCGGTGTTGAATCCAATAAGATCACCGCAAGAGAACTGAACGGTGAGTACATCTTCTCTGCGGAGATCCAAAACGTACCTACCGTTGACACGACTTTCGTGATCACCGCAACTCCTTGGATCAGCGACGGAACCAACACCTATTACGGTGAGGAGAAAACCATCACCTACGAAAACGGAGAATATACCGAAAAAGTTATGGATACTACCGATAATTTGCCGAATCCGCTTTTGTACGGATCCCCCCTGCCTCAAAAGGCAAACACCGCACTGTATAAGAAGTCGGTGCTGTTCTGCGGCGACTCGATCACCTTCGGTTCGCAGGACAGAGGCGTATACGCTCCCACCAGAACCTGGGCGGGCAGAATTGCATACGTTCACGATATGGATTACGTGAACGCAGGTATCCCCAGCGCAGGTGTGTCCGATGCACGCGCGGCTTACAGCATTATCGTGGATCAGGCTGAAAAATATAAGGACAGAGAGTTTGATTTCGTAATGCTCCACGGCGGTGTGAACGATGCGTGGGGAACCAACGGAAGCGCACCTACCCCTGTTGGAACGGTTACTCCCGTGGGAACCACAACCTTCGACCGTGATACCTTTGCAGGCGGACTTGAGAATCTTTTGTACAATGTGAAGATCTGGTATCCCAATGCAAAGATCGGTTATATCATCAACTTCTACGCTCCCAACGAAATGAGCGGAACGGTATCCGAAATGTCGGAGTACGTTGATATGACCAAGGTGATCTGCGACAAGTACGATATTCCTTATATTGATCTCTATAACAATGCCGAGCTGACCGAGAAGCTGCAGGTAACCTCCCGCGTTTCGGCAGAGCAAACAGCATACATTCCCGATCATATCCATCCCAACGCAGGCGGATATGACGTGATCTATCCTTACATCGAGGAGTTTATGGAAACCGAGCTGGCAGGAGGCAAGTCCTCTGCAGAGCCCGAGGCAACTCTTTCGATCGGTAACATCGATATTTCCCAGTACAAGATCATTTATGCGGCTCCCACCGAGAACACCGCAATGCTGAACTACTGGCGTCCCGAATTTGATTCCGCAAGACTCACGGCACAGCGTCTGGCAGACCTGATCGAGGCGAAGTTCGGCGTGAAGATCCCCGTTTATTCCGATGAGTTTGCGCCCGAGACCGCATACGAGATTCTGGTTGGTAACACCAACCGCGCAGCCTCCGCAACCGCAAATGTGACCGCACTGACCACCGATCGGTACTATGTCGGTATGGTTGGCTCCAAGCTGGTGATCTGCGGCGGTGCTGCAGGTACGACCTGGCATGCAGTGGACGGCATTGAGACCTATTTCGGTACCTCTGTTGCCGACGATCAGTACGTGATCAATCAGAGAAGCAATTACTCGGGTGAATATCACCTGCAACGCGTTGCCTTCATCGGTGACAGTATCACCTACGGTGCAATTACTACCGATTATACAACCAACGGTTCTCAGCGCGGATTCGTAAAGCAGACGGGGCGTGTTGACTGGAGAGAAAGTGTTGTAACCGGTTACGGTTCTCCCGGAACCAGACTGGTAGACTTCATGAACATTTCTTTGTGGAGCACCTTCTGCGCCGATGCACAGGCAAATCCCTATGATGAAGTTGTGATCATGTTGGGTATCAACGACGCAAATGTTGCCGACAAGGCAAGCGGTTGGAGCTCCGATTTGGACGCATCCTTCACGGCGGCACTTGAAACCATGGTGAAGTCGATCGATTCGATGAATCCCAATGCCGAGATCGTGATCATGACTTGCGCGGTACATTACCGTACAACTGCCGCAGGCTACACGGGTACTTGCATTGTTTCCTCCGCAAATGTTGTTGCACTGCAGAAGGCTACCGCACAGTCCTTGAAGAATGCAGGCTACAATGTGCATCTGTTTGATATGAACGCATACTCTACTGCGAACATTTCTCAGGCAATGTTCGATAGCGATTGTCTCCATCCCGCAGACGCAGGACACGAGGTAATGGCACGCGGCGTTGCAAAGATGCTTCAGCTGCTCAGAGAGGGCAAGACCGATCAGTATCTGCTGTATTGATCTGATAATCAAATATCCTTTGGAGCGATCTCAACCGAGGTCGCTCCTTTTTTCTTTTTTGCAAGGAAAGAATAGGATTGACATTTCTTTCAAATAGTGTTATAATGATATATTACCAAGCAAGAGGGGAGGGAAGCACTTGAACGGTGATGAAAAGAAACGGAAAAAGGACGAGCTGGATCGCTTTTGGGAGATTGATTCGCTGATTCCGCCAAGGCGCGCGCCGCACTATCCGCACGATACCGAAGCGGTTGAAATTGAGTCCGAGCCGCCCAAAGCCAATGCGCCAACGGGTGCGTTGTCGGAGTCTGCCAAAATTCCGCCCAGATCCGATGCTCCCAAGCCGCATTTTATCCCTCCGCACACGCCCGAGGAGCAAGACGGACGTCCGAAGCCGACGCTGGAATATGCGCCCGACAACGCCCTGGTGCGCTGTGTGCGTATCTATCCGCACAAGAGCAATTTTCGCTACTACGAAAGCTTTGTACGCGATGCGGCACGGCTATACGGTATCAAGGGTGAGGAATGTCCCCGCGTGCCGTTCTTCTCCTATGTTCCGCAGTATACGCAGATGAACCGCGCACAGCTCTGCTGGTATCTTTGGTGGCGTGAAAACGCGCGGCAAGGGAACTATCTCGACACCGATTACAGCTATGTTTTGCTTTATCTTTACGAGATCATCAACCTGTCGGACATAATGGATGCCGCCGAGTCGCAGAGTCAGCTTTGCAGGCTCTGGGTGCGCTACCGCACGATCTTTCGGCAAATGGATAGCTATCTGCCCGATTGGATCTGCGACTATAGCCTGATCCACCGCCTGCCGCCGCCCGATTCCCAAACGGGGATCACGCTCTCCGCCGTGATGACGCATTGCACGCTCAAGGAGTTTTATGTCCCCTGCGGCGGTGAGGGCGGATATCTGTTGGCTCTCTTGGCGTTTTGTTCGAATTACGATTACAAAAAAAGCAAATTCTACAACGAAGCAAGTGCCGATCTCTTTGACCGCGCGGTCATGGGAGCGCTTGCGTTGGTCACCGAGCATCTGAGCGGTGACGGAAAGCTTTTCTCCAACGCGAATATGGATGACAGCCGTATGATCCGCGATGCCTACACGGGTGCGCTTTGTGCGCACCGCACCAAATGCCGCATTGAGGTGGAGTATTGCTCCTTCTCACGCTCACACGAGCTGAGATTTTTTATCACCGATGTGGTCAAATACACCGAAAATCAAGTGCGAAGCGCACTTGGCGTTCGTTCGCGCTTGACGATCTACGCACTTCCCACCTCCATACGCGCCCTGCTCGATACCTATCTGCGCGGCATTCTTCCCAAGCGGATGTCCCAAAAGGCACGCACGGAGTCGAGCGAGGAATACGAAAAGCTGTACGATCTTCCAAAAACCGAGCTGTCGCTTTCAAATGCGGCAAGCATCGAAAAGCTGTCGTGGGAGACCACCGAGCGATTGGTGGAGGCGTTTGAGGAACCCGTAGAAACGCTGCAAGAGGCTCCTGAGCCCATCGAACCGATCGCTGTTGAAGAGAAGAACTCCGATGGAACGGAACCCGATCCGTGGGCGGTATATCGCCCCTATCTGACGGCATGCCTTGAGGAAGATAGCATCAGTCAGAAAGCAATTGCACGTGAAAAGGGACTGCCCGAGGAGGTGCTGGCAGACGAGATCAACGCGCTTGCCGCCGATCTTTTGGGGGATATTTTATTGGAAGAGAGTGATTGCGGCTTTGCCGTGATCGAGGATTACCGAGATACGCTGAATGATATTTTAAGCACGATGTAAGAAAGGATCTTTCATGGAACAGATACAACAAAACGAAATACCGAAGGTGCCGAAACGGATCCTGACGTCGCTTTTGTCGTCGGTTTCGGCAGGCGTTGTGCCGCGTGCAGGTGCGCCTTATATTGCTATCGGACGGCGTGACGAGATCGCCGCGCTCTTGTGCGACTTGGAACAGGTCAACGAGGGCGGCGGCTCGATGCGTTTCCTGATCGGCCGCTACGGAAGCGGAAAAAGCTTTTTAATGCAGCTGATCCGCGGATACGCGTTGGAACGCGGATTTTTGACCGCAGATGCCGATCTTTCTCCCGAGCGCCGTTTGTACGGTACGGGCGGCAGCGGAGTGGCGACCTACCGCGAATTGATGAAAAATCTTGCCTCCAAAGCATCTCCCGATGGCGGCGCGTTGCCGCGTATTCTGGCGCGCTGGATCACCGAACTGCAAAATGCGGTATTGGAATCGGGTGTTTCCGCCGAGGATGCCGCTTTTTCGGATGCCTTGAACCGCCGTGTGCTGGACACCTTGCGCGAGATGGAATTTTTGGTGGGTGGCTTTGATTTTTCACGCGTGATCGTGGAATTCTACCGCGCCTATACGAGCGGTGACGATGAGAAAAAGAGCGCGGCTCTGCGTTGGTTGCGCGGTGAATACGCCACCAAGACCGAGGCAAGACACGATCTCGGCTTCGCGGTATCGGTGATCATTGATGACGATAACTGGTACGATTTTCTCAAGCTGTGGGCGGCACTGTCGCGCACGATGGGATACAGAGGACTTGTGGTATTCGTGGACGAGTGCGTCAATCTTTACAAAATTTCGCACCGTGTCAGCCGTGAAAACAATTACGAAAAGATCCTTTCGATGTTCAACGATACCCTGCAGGGACGCGCCCCGGGACTTGCCTTGATCCTTGGCGGAACACCGCAGTTTTTGGAGGATACACGCCGCGGACTCTTTTCCTACGAGGCACTCAAGAGCCGTCTTTGTGACAGCCGTTTTGCCTTGGAAGGCTTCAAGAATCTGATCGGCCCCGTGATCCGCTTGCGCCGCCTGTCCGATGACGAGCTGTTTGCCTTGATCAGCCGTGTGACCAAGCTGTACGCACAAAACTACGGAATCGAGCCGCGCATCACCGAAGAACAGATGGTGAAATTTTTGCAGATCTGTTTGTCCCGTGCAGGAGCCGACAGCATGATCACACCGCGTGAGATGCTGCGCGATTATATGACGGTGCTGAACATTCTCATGCAAAATCCGAACGTCGGCTTTGACGAGGTGGTGGGAAGCGCGGTCACGCTGAAACCCGAGGAACAGCTTGACGAGGAGCGTGAAGCCGCCGAGCAAGCGGAAACGCCTACACGGAAATTCACCTTAGACGAAATCGAGTTTTAATTATGAGTCAGATATTTGAAAGATTTCCAAGCTTTATTCAGGAGTATATCTACAGCCACAACTGGGAAAGCCTGCGCGAGGTGCAGGTGGCGGCGGCAGAAAGCATTTTTCAAACCGACCACAACCTGCTTCTGACCTCGTCTACGGCAAGCGGTAAAACCGAAGCGGCGTTTTTCCCGATTCTCGCGGAGCTTTGCGAGGCTCCGCCGCTGAGCATCGGTGTGCTTTATATCGCGCCCTTGAAAAGCTTGATCAATGACCAATTCGGACGCATGGAGGAGCTGCTTAACGAGAGCGGGATCGCCGTAACGCACTGGCACGGAGACGTGGCACAGTCGCACAAAAAGAAGCTTCTTGAAAAGCCGAGAGGAATTCTGCAGGTCACGCCCGAATCGCTGGAATCGATGCTGATCAACCGATCCAACGACATTGTTCGTTTGTTTGGAGACCTACGCTATATTGTAATTGATGAAATCCATACTCTCACGGGTAGTGATCGAGGCAACCAGATTTTGTGCCAACTGGCGCGTATCGGAGCCTTGATCGGTCACCATCCGCGCCGTGTGGGACTTTCCGCAACCGTGGGTGACCTTGAAAAAGCCGCGGCATGGCTTGGCGCGGGGAGTGGACGAGAGACCGATGCCCCTGTGCTTGAAAGCGGTAAGATCCGCTGGCGGCTTGGTATGGAGCATTTCTATATCGGAAATTCCAAGACCGAGCAATCGGTCGAGCCGAAGTCTGCTACCGATGCACCTGCACCCTCAATCGCTTACGATGCGGGCTATTCTTATATGTATGATTGCGTGCACGACCGCAAATCGCTGGTCTTTTCCAATTCGCGCGAGGAGACCGAGTATCTGTGCGCTACCTTTCGGCAGATCGCCAAGATGCGCGGTGACAGCGATGTTTTTCTGATCCACCACGGCAACCTGTCGGCATCAATTCGTGAGGAAGCCGAGCTGAAAATGAAGGACGAGGAAGCAATGGCGGTCACCTGCGCCACGGTAACGATGGAGCTTGGAATCGACATTGGTCGCTTGGAGCGTGTTTTGCAGAATCAATCACCCAATTCGGTCACGGGATTTTTGCAACGGCTCGGTCGCTCGGGCAGACGCGGACAGCCCCCCGAGATGATGATGGTTTTCCGTGAGGAGGATCCGCTCCCCAACACGCCCCTGCCGCAATTGATGCCGTGGGAGCTGCTCAAAGCGATTGCCATCGTACAGCTTTATATCGAGGAACGCTTCATTGAGCCGCCGAGTATTCCAAAGCTTCCGTACAGCCTGCTGTTCCATCAAACGCTCAGTGTTCTTGCATCATCGGGAGAATTGAGCGCACGCAGACTTGCCGACAAGGTTTTGTCCTTGCCGCCCTTCGTTCGCGTTCCCAAAGAGGACTATCGCGTTCTCATCCTCTCGATGCTCAATAACGATTTCTTGGAAATGACCGAGGAAAAAACACTGATCGTCGGTTTGGCGGGCGAGCGGCTTTTGCGAAGCTTTAAGTTTTACGCCGTTTTCAAGGATTCCGAGGACTATACCGTGCGGTGTGGCTCGGATGAGATCGGTACCATCACAACACCGCCGCCCGTGGGCGATCGTTTCGCTTTGGCGGGCAGAGTGTGGGAGGTCGAGGAGTTGGACATTCAGCATCGCCTGATCTATGTTAAAAGCGTAGAAGGGAAGATGGAAGTCTCTTGGCCGGGCGACTATGGTGAGGTTCACACACGAATTTTGGAGCGTATGCGGCAGGTGCTTGAAGAGGACACCGTTTATCCGTATCTCAAGCCAAACGCACAAAAAAGGCTGGACGTAGCGCGTCATGTGGCACGGAACACGGGCATGCTCTCGCATTCGCTGGTGCATCTGGGTGGATATTCGTGGTGTCTGTTTCCGTGGCTCGGTACGCGTGCCTTCCGCGCAATGCGCAAGATGATCGCTTCGCGTGCCTCGGAGTTCGGCATGAGCGGTATCGAATACGAGGGATGCTATTATATCACCTTCAAAATGTCGCGTGGCAATGACTATGATCTGATCGCCTCGCTTGCCGAAACCATCCGTACCTGTGGAATTTCCGCCGATTCGCTGGTGGGTAGTGGGGAGATCCCCGTGTTCGGAAAGTATGATGACTACGTTCCCATTGATCTTTTGCGCCACGCGTATGCCGCAGACCGCCTTGATGCAAAGTCGGCTGAGTCGCGCGTGTTGCAAATCGAGGAAGAATTTTAAAAAAACAGCACGAAGGGGTGGCTTCCATAAAGCGGGTTTACCTGCCGAAAATATCGTAGGGCGGTGCCTTGGTGCCGCCGTTACAAACGGCATGAATTTAATAAAGCGGCGGGAGCAAGCCCCCGCCCTACGACAAAAGGAGTACGGACGGTTTGTTCGTACTCCTTTTTGTATCACGAAAACCCCGCCATAGTGGCGGGGTTCAAAATAGGCTATGCCGATGGGCAGAAGAAAAAGCAAAAGTCAGCGCAGAATATTTTTGTGGGAAAGGCTCCCTTGTGTAAAGGGAGCTGTCAGCGAAGCTGACTG
>JAFTKI010000094.1 GCA_017453335.1 Clostridia bacterium | reverse complement strand
TTTTAACGCAGTGGGTCCACCCGTTCCCATTCCGAACACGGAAGTTAAGCGCTGCAGTGGCGAACATACTTAGCTGGAGACGGCTCGGGAAAATAGCTCAACGCTGACACAAAAGAATAGCTCAGGCGGTAAGCTTGAGCGAGTCGGTTATTTTAACGCAGTGGGTCCACCCGTTCCCATTCCGAACACGGAAGTTAAGCGCTGCAGTGGCGAACATACTTAGCTGGAGACGGCTCGGGAAAATAGCTCATAGCCGACACAACGTCAAGGGAAACTGAATAAGTTTCCCTTGATTCATATATTCCTCCTTAGCCTCAAGTCGGGAAACGCGCAAGCGCGCGAGCACCTGACAGCTAAACCAAAACTTCATATTCCTCCTTAGCTCAGTCGGTAGAGCACCTGACTGTTAATCAGGGTGTCGCTGGTTCAAGTCCAGCAGGGGGAGCCATCTTTGGAGGTCAATTTGACAACTCCAACCGAAAGTCCTTGATTTTCAAGGACTTTTTTGGTTTTGAGGGCAAAAATTTAAGAAATTATTTTGTGACAACTCTTTGCGAACCATCGGGGCTTGAACTCTCGACAATATCGTAACTTTGAGTTATTTTTCCCTTTTCGATATAATATACTCGCTTGGAGACATACCGTATTGCTTTTTGAAGGCTCTGTTGAAATATGAAATATTGTTGAATCCACATTCAAGAGCGATGTCAATGATTTTATCGGTTGTTCTCAACAGTAAATTTTCCGCTTTTTTTAATTTCAACGAAAGGCAATATTCGTGAAAACTTACCCGCATTTCACTTTTGAATAAACGCCCCATATATTTTTCGTTTTTGTGATAAATGACAGCCAGCTCATTCAGCGTGGGATTAAAGCAATAAGTGCGATCGGCATGCTGTTTGAGTGCAGAAACCAACCAATGAGTGTTAGAGGGGGCTTTCGGCTCCGTTGAATAAAGCATTTTTATATAATCGCAAACGATCTCAGCAATTTTCAAAAGTTCATCCGCATTATTAAGATACTCGCATTCTTTCGTTTGCTCATAAAGCTGTTGACAGTCAACGTTTGTATAGCGGCAAGCTTTGTCTATTCTGCAATTGGTTTGATCTATGTCTGTGATTGCGTTTCCGATATAGACAACCGCTGCTACCGTTTCGCCTATGATAACAGGCATGGCGGCTTCGTAAAGTCCGTACAGGCAGTGTCCGCAAAATGATTTTTTATGTTCGACAGCTTTGGTATTCGCAAGCTTTTTGCATCGTAAGCAAAGACGGTAGCCGTTCTCCGTGGATTTTGCGATATCACAAAATTTTTTTGAATGGATTACGTTTTCAAAGGCGATTTTTGTTGACGGAGTGTTGAGTATGCCGTTTAAATCCAAAATGTTGATATGTAACTTTCTTTCCTTTGTAAGCATATCGATGAGAAATTGAAGATTCTGCATTGAATATATCCTAACTATACTTTTTTCTTAATTATATCATATAAGTTTCTTTTGTGCAATATTTTTTTATCTTTTGTATTAGACGAATCCATATAATGGTGTTATAATAAAAGAAAAACGGAGGCGTCTGATGAAAAAATACGATCTTGCCGTAATTGGCGGAGGATTTGCGGGTGTAGCGGCAGCTTTGGCAGCATCACGAAACGGTGTTAAAGTTCTCATCGTTGAAAAATCAAATTGTCTTGGAGGTGCGGCAGTAAATTGTCTTGTCAATCCTTTTATGCCGTATTGGACTGAGATAGACGGAAAGCGAGTGGATCTTTCGTCAGGCATATTCAAGGAAATATATGACCGATTGGAGGCGCGCCACGCGACAAGCGGGAAAAGCTTTTTAGAAGAAGAGCTGAAATATATTCTGAACGAAATGGTAATTGAAGCTCATATTGATTTGCTTTTCCATGCGTATATTTCCAAGGCAAATAAATGCTCAGACCGTATTATGGCGGTTACCGTTGCTACGAAAAGCGGAGAAATGCAGGTGGGAGCCGATTATTTTATTGACGCTACAGGAGATGCTCAGTTAGCTTATCTTGCTGAGTGTCCTACTGTGCTTGGCAGAGAGCCTGATCATTTATGTCAGCCAATGACATTGTGCTTCCGCTTGGGCAACGTGGATGTTGAGAAGTTTTATGCGAGCAGAGAAAAATTGAAGATTGCTCATCGGCAAAGTCTTGAGGCGGGAGAGCTTATCAATCCGAGAGAAAATATTCTTGTCTTTAAGACTCCGATCAAAAACGTTCTGCATTTTAATACTACCAGAGTGATAAAGAAAAATCCGACATCTCCCGAGGAGGTAACCGAGGCAGAGGTGATAGCCCGTCGGCAAGTATATGAGATATACGAATTTATGAAAAAGCATGCCGAGGGACTTGAAGACAGCTTTCTTATGATGACAGCGGCTGAGATTGGAGTCAGAGAAAGTCGTATGATCGTGGGTGATTACGTATTGACTGAACAGGATTGCAGAAATTGTGTTAAATTTGAAGATGCGATCGCCGCTTGCAATTACGATATTGATATTCACAACCCGGAAGGAACGGGCACCAGCCATTACTATTTTCCGGCAGGAGAATATTACACCATTCCTTATCGTAGCCTGATTCCAAAGAATGCGGAAAATCTTCTTGTAGCGGGAAGATGTATCTCGTCCGATCACGGCGCACAGGCATCATATAGAATTATGCCCGTGGTTTGTTGTATCGGTGAAGCGGCAGGCACGGCGATCGGTTTATTGGTGGAGAATAAAACTTCGGTGCGTGAGGTCAACGTAAGTGAGCTGCAAAATATACTGAAAAAGAACGGCGCATATGTCGGAATATGAATGATATTGCAATCACTTTAATTAGGTTGTCATTTTGACCTCCAAACACAACGAAAGAGCAGATCATCACAGATGATCTGCTCTTTCGTTTTCTTTCTTTACTTGATTAGAACCAGCGACACCCATGTGCGACAGGTGGCTCCAACGAAGTTGGAACTGACGCGTGCTTTTCGGTTTTGCTTGCGAAATGCAGACCCTAAGGTCTGCAAGAAAACACGCCGCTGCCGCAGGCAGCAGTGTTAACTCAGGGTGTTGTTGCTCGAAGTTTCGCTACGTCAAGTCAGAGTACCCTTTAATACAGGGGTGTCGCACTCAAGACCGGGGTGCGTTTGTTGATATTCGAACTCGGGCGTTCCCATCCCCAAACCGCCCGCCCACTCCCCCGACCGCTTTTCGCGGTCACCCCCTCGCCGTCCCCCGAGGGGGTATAAAATGAGAAAGCCAATATGCTCTCTATCGTCAGGCGGGTGTGTTGATACAGGGTGTCGCTGTTAGAAAACTTTATTTTCCCGATTCAATGTCCGGAATCTCGGGTGAGCAAAATTAGAACAACAAAATTGCACTCGGCACAAAAGTCCTTGCATTTTTAGAAAATGCAAACAAATTTTTATTGAGCTTATTGAAGCAAAGCATAATATGTGATATAATATGGCAAGGAATCGTTAAAATGGGAGGATACCGAAACTATGGAACCTAAGGATTATACAGTGGTAAAAATTGAAGGAGAATATGCTTATCTTCGCGCTGACGGTGACCGTGCGGACAACGATCTTTTTATTGCAATGGCACTTCTCCCGTCCGGGATTGATATTGGTTCAAGATTGCATTATGAAATGTTGTCCTATACGGTGATTGAATAAAAGTTGTTGCTTAAGGTGTAGTTTTATGAGATTATAAAAAAATAATAATTAAGGCTGGAGATTCTTATGTACAAATCAAAAATGATGATCGTTATGCGTCGGGATCTTAAGATGCGCAAAGGGAAAATAGCGGCACAGGCAGGACATGCTTGCATTGATGCTATCTTGATGGCATTGAATAAGGAAGACCGTATGAATGATTTTGAGATGACTTCCGGCGAAATGGTTTTGAAGGAGACGGACAAACCAAGAACACCCTTGTCTGATTGGTTTATATATGGTTGCGCAAAGGTTTGCGTATATGTAGATTCTGAAGAAGCTTTATCAGATATAGCGCAAAAAGCCAAAGAAAAAGGAATTATTTCTTGATTCTTATAGACTTGAACCTGTGATCAACCGAAAAACCATTGAATTATTCCCGTTTGTGTGATAGAATGATATTAAGAAAGGCGGTGAAGCTATGAAAGAAAAAACAACGTTGGCTGACAGGTATTTCTTCGAACATTTTTATCAGACGTGTACCGCCGAAAGCAGAACCGGGATGAGCTGCCGCGGAGTTGAACTGCGTGACGGTTATTCGTGGATCGGCGATAAAATCGACAGACGGTGGCTCAATTGCGGACTGCTCGGCAGTTGACCGAGGCTGATGAGGCGCTGTTCTACTCCTCAAAGCCGGGATCTGCGACATTGATGTTTGAGGACCGAACCGTATCGAAAAAACGTGATCCATACCCGAAAAACGGGCCGAAGCAAGGTCGGCTTTTCTTCCTTTTATATAATATAGGCGCGAGGAGGGCTTTTTAGAACTCAAACAGCACCCCAAAAACGGTTTGTAACAACATGGCTTTAATGGAATAGAATGGTAAGGTAGAATTTGGTGAAAAAGAAATTTTGTTTTTTTTAAAAAAACTATTGACAACGGAATCAATTTGTGGTATCATCTAAGGGAATAAGTGCCACAACTCTATATTTTCATCAAAAACCTGTTGCAAAAGCGGGTTGAGGCGGCAGTTTTTCGGCTTTTTGGGTTGCAAAAGGTCGGATGCCGGTGTCTCTGAACCGAATTGTGCGGGTTGCATTGTTTGAAAACCATAGACAGATCGGCTGCACTTTAAAAAAGAGGGTATCATTGAACCCTAAATAACGAAAGGATGGAAACAATGAAAACAAAAATTTTGTCCGTTTTGCTTGCATGCTTGATGGTGTTTTCTGTACTGCCCGTGGCAGCCTTCGCGGAAGAAGCCGTTGCGCCTGCTTGCACAATCGTTGGTGATGCAGATCATACTCTGAAAAATTGCCCGGACGCAAAGAAAATTGAGGTAGTTCCCACTGTCTGCGACAAATGGGGCTATACTCTTTATCAGTGTCCTGCATGTAGCGATTACTTTGCGGACGATTTCGTTCCTGCGAAAGACGAGCACTCCTATGTAGTAACCACTCCCGCTGTTGAGGCTACTTGCCAGAACCGCGGCCAGACTGCTATCGAAACTTGTGAGAAGTGCGGAGCAGTTAAGCCCGGTAGTGGCGCTCCTATTCCCTTTGCTGAGCACGTATGGGAAGTAGTTGAAGGTGGCAACTGCGTAATCGGCGGCTACAAGGTTTGTACCGTTTGTAACACAAAGGAAGCTATCGGTCAGACCGGTGAAGGTCACAAGTGGAACAAGGTTCCCGAGATCGTAAAGGCTCCCAGCTGCGAGAAGATCGACGGCGTAATCGTTTACGAGAACGGTGTTGCTAAGTACACCTGCTCCGTTTGCGGCGACACCAAGAACGTTACCATTATTGCTGCTCACATGCAGGAAGCAATGGAACATGTTGAATACAAGGCTCCTACCTGCACCGAAGACGGTAACATCGAGTACTGGGTATGCTTGGGTTGCGGAGATGAGAACAAGGCTTGCGGCGCAATCTTTGTTGCAGATCCCAACAAGGCAGGTGCTCTCGTTGAGGCTACCAAGGATGAGAACGGCGAGTACATCACTGTGATCCCTGCTCACGGTCATGATTTCACCAATCAGGCTGCTCATGATGTTCCTGCTCCTGTAGCTCCTACCTGCACCGAGGACGGTTCCGAGGTAAGAACTTGTAACATTTGTAATGAAGATGTAACCATCGTTCTGCCTGCGCTGGGTCACACCGCTGACCTCCAGGGCCCTCCCTATGATGTGAAGGAGCCTACCTGCGACAGATACGGTTATAAGATTTGGATCTGCTTGGTTTGCGGCGAGCACGCTAAGACTGAGACGATCCCGATGAACGGTCATACCAAGCCTGTAAGCTATGCAGGTGCTAACTGCCTTGAAAAAGGTACCTATGATTGTACAGTTTGTGGCGAGACTCAGACCGAGGAAGCAACCGGCCACGCTCTGACGACTGTAACCGTTCCTTTCAACTGCGTAACCTTTACCTATACTTATACTTATTGTACCAACGAAAACTGCCCTCTGCCTCTTGTTGCGACGGTAGTTGTAGAAGGCGTTGAGTATGACGTAACAATTCCCGGTGAAACTGTAGCCGATCGTTTGAGCGTACACCTCGTTGGTGAGATCGTTGTTGATACCAGCAGCGGATTGGATACTGCTCCCGATCACGTTTACAGACAGACCGATAAGGAACTGTATAGTGCTCCTACCTGCACTGAAAACGGTAGATATGTATACTACTGCCGTTACTGCCGTCAGTATGCTTATGAGAACTACGGCGAAGGCACCGAGCCTGCACTGGGCCATAACATGGTTATCGACACCACTGTTGGCGTAGACGGCGTTGTTGCTCCCACCTGCACCGATTACGGTTACACCGCATGGAAGTGCACCAGATGCGACCACACCGAGGAGCGCTCCATTGAGGACGCTCTGGGCCACGACTATGACGATGGTCAGATCGTATATCCCACTTGTACTACTCCCGGTTACACGGTTTACACCTGCGAAGTTTGCGGCCATGTTATGAATGATAACTGGACCACCTTCGTTCCTGAGGTTGAGGCACTGTTCTACATTGCACACCAGGATCCCTCTAGAGTGATCAGCGTAACTCACCCCTTGGCACACAAGGTTGGCGATGATTACATTAAAGGCACTTGCGAGAAGAGAGGCTTGTACAACTACTTCTGCCCTGATTGCGGCGAATTCCTCTTGGTTGTACAGGAGAACACCGGCGAAGGCCATAAGATGCCTGAGGACATCGTAATTGAACCCGCAGATTGCGTAAACCCCGGAAAGGTTCCCGCTTACGTTTGTACCGCTTGCGGTGAGCCCGTCGCTGAAAAAGAAATTCCTGCACTTGGCCACAAGCCCGGCGCAGAGGCTACCTGCACCACTGCACAGGTTTGTGCAAACGGATGCGGCTACGAATATGCACCTGCTCTCGGTCACAACCTGATCAATGTAGATAAGCTGAACCCCACTTGTACCGAGAAGGGTTACACCGCTCACAAGCTGTGTACCGTTTGCGGATACACTGAGGGTAAGAAAGAACTCGATGCTCTTGATCACAAGAGACTTGGCAAGCCCGCTTCCAAGGATCAGATCGTTGTATCCTGCGAGGCGTTCGGACTTGTTCACTACCTCTGCCCCGATTGTAAGGGTGATGCAAATGGTGACTTCGTATTCGGCGATCTCGAAGCTGAGTACATTGTAAACTACAGACCTGCTCTTGGTCATAACTTCCAGGTAAGCCCTGACGTCTCCGAAGGCGGTTTGTCTAAGGCTATGGATTGCGAGAACGACGGCCAGATCGTTGAAGTTTGTGCAAACGGCGACAAGTGCCATTATACCGATGGCGAGGGTAAGCCTCTCGGCGTTAAGGTTACCGTTATCCCTGCAACCGGTCATACCAATGCTGCAGGCGAGACCATCGTTAACGATTGCCTGGATACTGTTGTAGACCGCGTATGTGTAAATGAGCACTGCAACATTACTCCCGATGAAGAGGGTAAGAGAATCGTTGGCAAGGCTCACAACGATGTATTCAAGGTATGGGTGGATGCAACCTGCGTACAGTACGGTTACTACCTTGAGGTTTGCAAGAACTGCCAGGCTAACTGGGTTGACAATGCCTCTATCGTTCCCGAGTTCGGTCCCCACAAGTGGGATAGAGATACTGAAACTGATTACTGGGAAGTTGTTACTCCCGCTACCTTCACTACTCCCGGTCTGGACAAGAGAGTTTGCCCTGATTGCGGATTTGAGGAAACCAGAGCTACCACGAAGCCCGGTATCGAGTTCTCCCTTGAAATGGACAACGCTGTTGTAAGCGGCGCTGGCTACGCTGATTCTTCTTTGGTAGCTGTTAAGGTTATCATGAACAGCGAAAAGATCGATGTTTGGGGCGTAAGACTCAACGTTGAGTATGATCCTTCTATTGTTAAGTTCGAAAGCTACGAGATCCTGAGCAGCACCTTTACTGTAAACCAGGCAGCTCACGACAATGGTGGCTATGTAACTCTCGTTGCAAACACTGCTAACACTGAGGATAAGAAGGCACAGGATCTGCCTGTTGAAGGCACCGAGGTCTTTGCAATTCTTTACTTCCGCATTGATAACAGAACCGCAACCGAGGCAACCTTCGGTTTCGTAAACGATGCTGCAAACGATAAGGTTTGCGAGGCAATCAAGGCTGACGGTTCTACGATCGATACCAACGTAGATGCAGATCTGACCGAGGACGAAATCGCTAAGGCTGATGAGACCATCGACATCGAGAAGTTCCTCGATGCAAACGCAGACGGTGATGTTACTCTCGAGGACGCACTTGCTCTGTACAACCTCGCTAAGGCTTCCGGCTACGACGTTGTTGTTGATACCGATAAGGACGGCGACATCACTCTGGCTGACTTGATGAACCTGTACGAGTACCTCGTTGGTTCTAAGCTCTATGCAGATATGACTGCTCTTCGCGCTTGATATCAAGAAAGGTGATTAAATGATGAAAAGCAGAAAAGGATTACTCTTACTTTTCATTGTACAATTGATTTTGATCCTCTCTTTGGGTGTATCGGCTGCTGAGGCTGCTCCCGCAAATGAGAATACTTTCTTCACAGCAGAGGCTTCGGCCTCTGTGGTGAAGGAGGGCGATACCTTTACGGTTACTGTCGCAATCCCGGAAAATAAGGGCTTTGCTCTTATTATGCCTAAGCTGACCTACAATCCGGCTCTCGTAACGTTTGATGCTGCTGGTTCTACCACCAACTCTTCGTTCGGAACCGTAACCCTGCAGGACAGCAAGGACGCACCCGGCTCGATCTCGATCACCGTTGGTGATTTCGAGGATTTGAAGCCGATTCTGGATGGTCAGAAGGCTCCTTACACTGCTACCGGAACCGTTGCTGTTTTGAAGTTCAAAGCAACACCGACTCAGGAGTATGATGAGAAGGGAAATGCAATCGAGCCTTTGAAGGTTATGCCTGAAGCGGATACTGCGATCAGTTTCACATTGGAAGGTGCCAACAACGTTATTATGGCTGATGGTACCGTTGGTAAAGAAGTAAAGAATGCTTCTGTTGATGTGAAATTTGTGGGCAAAACTCACCAGCATACCGTTGTGGTAGATGCAGCAGTCCCTGCTACTTGTACCGAGGACGGTTTGACCGAAGGTTCTCATTGCTCTTACTGTGAAGCAGTTTTGACTGCTCAGACTGTTGTGAAGGCTCTTGATCATAACTATGGTGCATGGGTTTCCAACGGCGACAAAACTCACACAAAGGTTTGTGCAAACGATGCAACTCACGTTGTAACCGAAAACTGCGCAGGTGGCCAAGCTACCTGTGAGGAAAAGGCCGTTTGTGAGGGTTGTAACACCGCTTACGGTGAAGCTTTGGGACACACTCCCAGTGGTGAAGTAACCTGTACTTCGGCTCAGGTTTGTACCACTTGTGAGAAGGTTCTTGCTACTAAGGGCCACACTCCCGAGGTAATTCCCGCTGTTGAGCCTACATACTCTTCGGAGGGTTCTACCGAAGGATCCAGATGTGCTGAATGCGGAACCATTCTGCAGGAGCCCGGTGTGATCGAAGCAAAGTCTTCTACATGGATCTGGATCACCGTGATTGCTTGCGTAGCAATCGTTGGTGTGGTTGTTGCAGTGATTGTAGTAAAGAAGAAGAGTAAATAAATCTTTGTAGATTTTGAATCGTATCTTTAAATCGAATATTGATTTACGCACGATGGTCGTTTGATCATCGTGCGTTTTTTATGTGGATTTTATTTTTCTGTGGATTGCTTTCAAGTTGACATTGTTTGCAAAATGTGTTATAATGGGCATGGCTTTAATAAACAGATGATGAGGAATAAAAAATGAAACTTGAAGCCTTGGGAGCGGGATTGTATCGATTGTTGATTCCTTTTGAGGATCTTACCACAACCGTTTATATTGTAAAAAGCGATTTCGGGGCGGCGATCATTGATAGCGCGACCTATCCGTCCGATGTGGACGGATACATTCTTCCTGCACTTGATGCGCTTTGCTTGGAGCACAACGAGATCAAATATTTGCTGTTGACACATGAGCACGGTGACCATGCAGGCGGTGTCGGTCGGCTTTCGGAGCGCTTTCCCAAGGCGCCTGTCAGGGCATCTTTTGATCATGCTTTGCAAAAAGAAGTGCCGCTCTCCGATGGGGAAGTGTTGCTTGACCGATTGCAGGTGATTTCCCTGCCGGGACATACAAAAAACAGCGTTGGATATTTGGATATTCCTACAAAAACGCTGCTTTCGGGCGACTGTCTCCAACTGAGGGGGATCGGAAAATACCGAAACGGCGTTCGGTATCCCGAGCTTTATATCCAATCAATTGAAAAACTGAAGCATAAGGAGATCGATCGGATCATTGCGGCGCATGAATACGATCCGCTTGGCAGTGTTGCCGAGGGTAAATGCGAGGTGGGGGCTTATTTGGAGAAGTGCTTGGAGGTTCTCTCCGATAGAATGATGTGAATAAAAGGCAGAGCTTTGCGTAAAGCGAACCAGAAGTTTGGAGGTTTGGTATGTCAATGAATTTATATGAAGCGGCACAAAACCGTGTGATCATAGTGGCTCACCGCGGTGTCAGCGGCGGAAATATCCCCTGTAACACGATCGCGGCTTATGATGCGGCATTGCGTCACGGCGCCGATATGATCGAGATCGATGCCAGTATGAGTGCTGACGGCACGCTGTTCAGCTTCCATCCGGGAATGGAGAAGCGTCACCTTGGGGTGGATTTGAAGATTCCCAAGCTTCACGACAATGAGATACGCGAGCTTCGCTATCTCAACTATGACCGCGTGGCAACCGAGTGGGGACTTAGCACATTGGATGAGATTTTTTCGCGTTACAGGGGGCGCTGCTTTATCAACGTGGATAAGTTTTGGGAGCATCCCGAGGCAATTTCCGATCTGATCCGAAAACACGATATGGCTGATCAGATCGTTGTAAAGACCTCGCCCACGAAGGAAATGCTGGATCTGATCGAGTCTTATGCTCCCGAGATCGCCTATTTGCCGATCATCGATAAGGACGAGGGGCTTCATGAGATGCTGAAATCAAGAAACATCAATTACATCGGTGCGGAGGTGCTGTTTGACACGGAAGCTTCCGAGCTTTGCAGTGATGCGTACATTGCAAAATTGCACGCGGACGGCAAGCTGGTTTGGGTCAACAGCATTATCTACAATTACAAGGCACAGCTTTCCGCCCGACATTCCGACGATACCGCGATCGCGTTTGACGTGGAAAACGGCTGGGGCTGGCTGGCAGACAAGAATTTTGATATTATTCAGACCGATTGGACGTTGGCGCTCCGACTTTTTTTGGAGCAAACCAACCGAAGATTCAGAAACACGCAAGGCAAATGACTGTAAATGGGTAAAGGGAGAGCATTATGAAAATTAGCGGAGCAATTTTTGACATGGACGGAACGCTGGTGGATTCGCTCATGGTTTGGGACGTGCTTTGGGCGCGCTTTGGAGAACAATATAAAGGGGATCGGAGCTTTCGTCCCGATCCTGTGACCGAACAAGCGATTCGAACGCTGCCTTTGCGTGAGGCGATGGAGCTGTTGCATCAAACCTGTTCTATAGGAACCGACGGAGACGAGCTTTGGCGGTTTGCCACCGATGTGTGCGCCGAGTTTTATGAAAAGGACGTGCCGATGAAGTCGGGCGTTATGGATTTTTTGGAGCATTTGAAGCAGAGAGACGTGAAAATGTGCGTGGCTTCGGCAACGGCTCCCGACCTCTTGGCGATTATATTTCGCCGTTATGAATTGGATCGATACTTCACTCGAATTTTTTCCTGCAGTGAGATCGGAAAAGGGAAAGAGCATCCCGACATTTTCGATGCGGCGCACGCTTATCTGGAAACCGAGAAGGATAGCACCTGGGTTTTTGAGGATTCGTTCGTTGCTCTGCAAACGGCGAAAGGAGCAGGCTATCACACGGTTGGAATCTATGATCCGTACAATTTCTGCCTCGACCAAATGCCCGAGGTGTCCACAGAATATATTGCAAAAGGCGAGACGCTTGCTCGTCTGATTCCTCTGATCTAAATAGGAGAACACCATGAATTGCCAAGACGTACTGCTGAAAATTGATGAGATCAATGATGAATATTTGAATATTCTGGAGGACGTATGCAATCTGGAAAGCCCGACTGCGGATAAGGCACGCGTGGATGCTGTGGGCTTGTACTTTGTGCGCATGGCAAAGGCGCGCGGATGGGAGATCGAGATTGCTTCGCAGGAACGCGCGGGGGATGTGGTCACTATCACCTTGAATCCTCACGCCAAGACGGCTCCGATCGTTTTGTCGGGACATATTGATACGGTGCACCCCGTGGGATCGTTTGGTTCGCCCGCGGTGCGTCGGGATGATAAAAGAATGTACGGTCCCGGGGTAATGGACTGCAAGGGCGGCGTGGTTGCCGCATTCATGGCGATGGATGCGCTGGCACAGTGTGGGTTTTCGTCACGTCCCGTTCATCTGATTTTGCAGACCGACGAGGAGACGGGCAGCCGTACCAGCAACAAGGCAACGATCGCGTATATGTGCGAAAAATCCAAGGACGCGATTGCTTTTTTGAATCTGGAGGGACATCTTTCGGGAACCGCCGCGCTGATCCGTAAGGGGATTTTGCAATACCGCTTCAAGGTGCGCGGAAAGGCACTTCACTCCTCGCGCTGTTATGATGCCGCGAATGCGATCGCCGAGGCGGCAAGCAAGATCCTGCGCTTGGAAAAGATGAAGGATCGGAACGGGCTGACCTGCAACTGCGGGTTGATTCACGGCGGAACGGTGGCAAATACTGTTGCCGAGGAGTGTGAGTTCGTTGCCGATATTCGTTTTGGAAATAAGGACCAGTTGCACGTTGCACGGGAGAAGGTGCGCCGTATCGCCCATACCTATCGGATCGACGGCTGCAGTTGCGAATACACCGAGATCAATTTCCGTCCTGCAATGCCGCTGTGTGAGCAAAATGAGGCTCTGCTTGCCAAAATGAACGAGATCTATCAAAGCGTCGGCTTGCCTGTTCTTGCCGCGCGGGAATGTCCCAGCGGCTCGGATGCGGCGTACATTACCGAAGCGGGGATTCCTTGCGTGGATTGTATTGGTACCGAGGGACGAAACATTCATTCGGTGGACGAGTATATTGAACTTTGTTCGCTTGCCGAATCGGCAAAGCGGATCGCTGCCGTAGTGGCAGAAATTTAAAAAGTTGTGATAAAAATGCAGATTAGAAAGTATATTGAGGAAAATCGCGTGCTCCTGTTTGAAACGCTGAAGGAGCTGTGCGCCATTCCCGCGCCCTCGCATCACGAGGAAACACGCGCGGCATATTGCAAGGCATGGCTGAAGCGCGCGGGCGCCGAGGGCGTGTATATCGACGAAGCCAAAAACGTTGTTTGCCCCATCGGCTGCGAGAACAGCCGAGCGATCACGGCGGTTGTGGCGCATACTGACACGGTGTTTCCCGACACTGAGCCGATGCCGTATTTTGATGACGGCGAACGGATCTTTTCGCCCGGTGTGGGAGACGACACGGCAAGTCTTTCGGTACTGCTCTTGTGTGCAAAGTATTTTTTGGAAAACAAGATCGTACCAAAGTCGGGAGTGCTGTTCGTTTGCAACTCCTGCGAGGAGGGCTTGGGAAATCTGAAGGGAACGCGACAGATTTTTCGGGATTTTGCGGGCAGGATTTCGCGGTTCATTTCCTTTGACAGCCACTTGGGGAACGTGAATGACCGATGCGTGGGCTCTCACCGCTATGAGGTTGAGGTGCGCACCGAGGGCGGACATTCCTACCAAGCATTTGGAAACAAAAACGCGCTTGCAGAGCTTGCACGGATCATTTCCGAGATCTATTCCATCAAGGTGCCGCGCATCGGCAGCAGCCGAACCACCTACAATGTGGGTACCGCTTCGGGCGGAACATCGGTCAATACCATCGCGCAAAACGCTGTGATGCTGTGCGAGTATCGCTCGGACAGTAGGGAGGCTTTGGCGATCATGCAAGAGAATTTCAACCGTATTTTTGAAGCGGCAAGAGCACGCGGCGTAGATCTGTCGGTAAAAATGATTGGCGAGCGTCCCTGTATGGGGGAGGTTGATCTTTCGGCTATCGAGGCTCTGACCGATGCCTACCGTCAAGTGGTTCTGGATGTGATGGGGACGGAAACCGTGCGCAAATCCGCCTCGACCGATTGCAACATTCCCTTGTCGCTGGGGATCCCCGCGCTTTGCGTAGGTGTCTTTTCGGGAGCGGGCTCCCACACGCGAGAGGAATCGATTGAAAAGGAATCCTTGCCCGTGGGTACCGAGGTTGGATTGCGGTATTTGCTGGAGCTGTTTGACTAATATGAACAAAGCAGGCTTGTTTGCAAGCCTGCTTTGCTTTATACATCATAACACCTCATCCGTCAGCTACGCTGACACCTTCTCCTCAAGGAGAAGGCTTCTATGAATCCCTCGATCGGCGTATAGCCATCTTGAATCCCCATGTATTCTATAAATAGAAGAATTTTTAGTAGAACATTATGAATGCTTTTTTCGGGTGGAGAACTTTGAGAGCCTTCTCCTTGAGGAGAAGGTGCCGAGGTACGAGGCGGATGAGGTGTTACTGTAGTAAATATATTTTTACTCTTCAATCAATGTTTTGATCACATCGGAATTTCCGTAGATCACAATTTTTCCGTCCCTGATACAGCTTCCGTTTTCAAGGCTTGCCACAAAGGCGTTGCGGTTTTCTTCAAGCCAAATTGCGTCGGATTCGATTGAAAACTTATAAATGTACGTCCACTCCGGGGACTTGGTAATATGCACGATCGCTTTGATTTCGCCATCCAATATCAGCTTGCCTTCAATGGTTGCTATCATGCTATCATCATAATGCTGAATATTGTAGCCGCCCTTTTCATTGTAAACTTCCAGAATGTCCTCAATTTCCATCGCAGACGGAGCGGGGGCTTGTGTCGGTGGATCGACTTGGGGTGGATTTTCGGAATCGGTGGTAGGAGGTGTTGCGGAATCTGTCGGAGCTTTGCAACCGAACACGGTAAATACAATCAAAAAAAGCAATATCAATCCAAAAATTCGTTTCATAATTATCTCCTTTTTTTCTTTTATTATAGTATGGAAAAATAGTGATTGTCAAGAGAAATCAACCAACGGTTGTATCAAAAAATCGCAAGAGCTGTTTTTCGGCACTTGACACTCCTTTGTATGATGTGATATAATCATAGTATCAAGATTACAAAGGAGAAAAACATGATTTTTGACACGTTGAAAAACACCGCATACTATGAGAGCATCCATCCGCGCTTCAAAGCGGCATTTGCCTTTTTGGAGAAGGCTACCCGTGAGGATCTTCCCGTTGGACGTTATGAATTGGAGGGAAGCGACCTCTTTGCAATGGTGCAGGAGTATGAGACCAATCCTCCCGATCACGTTCGCTTTGAGGGACACAGACGCTATATTGATATTCAATATCTGATGCGTGGTGTTGAGGTGATCGAGGTGACCGATCTCTCGGTTGCCGAGGCGGAGGGTATGTACTCCGACGAAAAAGATGCTTGCTTTTTCAAGGATCATGCCGAGCCTGTTCGTGCCATTCTGCATGCGGGAGAGTACGGTGTTTTCCTGCCACACGATATCCACAAGCCGGGGATGGCACTTGGAACTATTCCCGCGCCTGTTAAAAAAATTGTGGTAAAGATTAAAATTTAAGTTGATTTGTTGAATAATCAACGGATTTTTCCTTTCATTGGCAGTATAATAAAAGTAGAATCTGATATTCGGTAAGGGAGGGACTCTTATGGATATGGTATTGTTAACGGCGCTTGGTGTGGGCGGTGCGACCGTGATTGGTGCCGTGATCGGCTTTTTGTTCAAAAAGATCTCGCACACCTTTTCGGATATCGTGCTGTCGTTTGCCGCAGGCGTGATGCTGGCGGCGGCAGTGCTTGGGTTGATCATTCCGTCGCTGGAATACGGCGGCGACTACGGGATTTTGGTCACCGTGGCGGGGATCTTTGCGGGTGCTTTGTGCCTGAACCTGATCGACAAGGTGGTACCGCACCTGCACAAGCTGGCAGGCGTTGACACCGAGTCGCATCATAACAAGGATATCGGAAAGGTACTGCTGTTCGTCACCGCCATTGCCATTCACAATCTGCCCGAAGGAATTGCCGCAGGTGTAGGCTTTGGCTCGGGTGACAGCACGCAGGCGTTGATCATTGCGGGCGGTATCGCACTGCAGAATATACCCGAAGGAATGGTGATCATCGGTCCGATGCTGGCGGCAGGCGTGAAGCCCGGCAGAACCTTTTTCCTGGCGATGATGACGGGTCTTGTTGAGGTCGTGGGAACGCTGATCGGCTATTTTGCCGTGAGCGTGGCATCCTTTATTCTGCCCTTTGCGCTGGCATTTGCGGGCGGGACGATGCTGTATGTGATCAGCGACGAGATGATTCCCGAAACCCACGCGCACGGACACGAGCGCGGCGCGACCTACGCTTTGTTGGTCGGCTTTTGCCTGATGCTGGTGACCGATGTGTTGCTCGGATAATAAAATAGGTCTGTTTTTGCAAAAAAACAGACCTTGTTTTATTCTTTTCGGTATGCTATAATGAAGAAAAGAGGTGAGAGATATGAAGATCTTGAATTTTGGTTCCTGTAACATTGATTACGTTTATTCGCTGGATCATATCGTACAGGCGGGAGAAACCGAAACCACGAGTGCCATGTCGGTGTTCGCGGGCGGTAAGGGACTGAACCAATCGATTGCGCTGGCTCGTGCGGGGGTTCGGGTATGTCACGCAGGGTGCATGGGCGAGGGCGGTGACTTTTTGCGCGAACTGCTGGATGCGAATGGTGTGGACACCTCGTTTTTGCAAACGGTTGCGGAAAAGAACGGTCATGCGATCATCCAAGTCAGCCGCGAGGGAGAAAATTCGATCTTCCTGTATCCCGGCTCCAACGAGTGTGTAACGCGCGAACAGATCGATCAGACGCTGTCGCACTTTTCACAGGGGGACCTGCTGGTTTTGCAAAACGAGATCAGCGAGCCCGAGTATCTTGTTACGGCGGCACACCGCAAGGGAATGCAGATCGTGCTAAATCCCTCGCCCTGCAACGAAAGAATTTTGGCTCTTGATCTGAAAAAGCTCACCTATCTGATCCTGAACGAGATCGAGGCAAAAGCGATCTCGTCAAAAGCCTCGGCAGAGGAGGCATTGCAGTTCTTCAAAACGCAGTATCCGAAGCTGAAGGTCATGCTGACTCTTGGCAAAAAAGGCTGTATTTACAGCGATGCGGCGCAGACCGTACGGCATCCGATCTTTCGGGTGCCTGCCGTGGACACCACTGCGGCGGGAGATACATTCACGGGCTATTTTGTGGCAGGACTTGCAAGACGCGAGCCGATCGGTGCCATCCTGCGAACCGCCTCCTGTGCCTCTGCCATTACCGTGTCGCGCATGGGCGCGGCGCCGTCGATCCCTACGTTGGAGGAGGTCTTGGGATCGGATCTGATTGCGGAGCCGCTTTCCTCGCCTGTTCGGAGCGAGCGCCTGTTGGCAATGCTGGAGGAGTATCTGACGGTCTATCTGACGAGTGCGAATTTGAGCGAGCTTGCAGGTCTGTGGGGCTATACCGAGGTCTATGCGGGGCAGATGGTTCGCCGTTTGACGGGAACGACCTTTGGGGCTTTGCTGCGCGAGCGGCGTGTCGTTGCCGCCGCAAAGCTGCTTTTGGAAACCGATTTGCCTGTAGGCGAGATCATCCGAGGGGTCGGCTATGAAAATGAGAGCTTTTTCCGTACGGCGTTCCGCAAAAAATATCAGATGAATCCATTGGAATATCGCAAGAATTTGAGAGGAGAAACCAAATGCTGAGCGAACAACAAAGACTGAAAAATTTATCGGTACCCGTGGGGAAGATCGATGTGGTGCTGGATACCGATGCCTGCAATGAGATCGACGATCAATTTGCGATTTCGTACTTGCTGAAGTCAACCGAGAAATGCAGCGTCAAGGCACTTTACGCAGCCCCGTACTTCAATAAACGCTCCGAGAGTCCCGAGAACGGCATGGAGAAAAGCTATCACGAGATCTTTCGCCTGTTGGAGCTGTTGGGAGAAAAATACCCCGTTTTTCGCGGCTCCGCTCATTATCTGTCCGATGAAAAAACGCCCGTGATCTCGGATGCGGCGCGTGACCTTGCCGAGCGCGCGAAACATTATACGCCCGAAAATCCGCTGTATGTAGTGGCGATCGGAGCGATCACAAACGTGGCATCTGCGATCCTTTTGGAGCCAAAGGTTGCCGAAAACACGGTGCTGGTGTGGCTTGGCGGCCATGCGATGCACTATCACGATACCGCTGAATTTAATATGAAGCAGGATGTTGCAGGCGCGAGAGTGGTCTTTGGCTGCGGCATACCGCTTGTTCAGCTTCCGTGCCTTGGGGTGGTGAGTGAGTTCCGTATCTCCAAGCCCGAATTGCAGTATTGGCTGGTGGGCAAAAATCCGCTTGCCTCTTATCTTGCCAACACCACCATCGAGCATGCCGACGCGTATGCCGAGGGAAAGCCCTGGACGCGTGTGATCTGGGACGTGACCGCCGTTGCATGGCTGTTGAACGAGGACGAGCGCTTTATGCGTTCGCGCATCATTCAGGCACCTATTCCCACATACGACAACCTGTACGCCGAAAACCCACAGGGCTATCCGATGCGCTACGTTTATTTCATCAAGCGCGATGCCCTAATGCAGGATCTGTTTGAGAAGATCTGCGGATAAAGTAGATTTTGTTAATTCTGTAACGATTCCTTGAACAGCCTTGACAGCGTTTTTTTGCCGTGCTATAATATAGGTATCACTATAGTAAGGAGGAAAAATGTAATGATCAGTATGCTGAGTACCACCGCAGACACTGTAACCGGCTGGGTAGACGGTGCTTTAAACACCCTTTTGAATTGGTGCTTGAGCACAGGCGTAAAAATTTTGATTGCGCTTATCATTTTGGTTGTTTCTTTCCGTATCGTTACACTGATTGCGCGTAAGATTGCAAAGAAGGGCAACAAGGACAAATACGACAAGACCGTCATGAAGATCCTTTCGTATCTGTTTAACATTGGTATGAAGGTCGTGATTGCGATCTGCCTGATCGGATACCTGGGCATCGACACCAGCGGATTGACCGCTTTGGTAGCGTCCTTTGGTGTGTGTATCGGCTTGGCGGTCAACGGTGCGCTTTCCAATGTGGCAGGCGGAGTTTTGATCGTGGTGACCAGACCCTTCCGCATCGATGATTTTATCGAGGCGCAGGGTGTGAGCGGAACGGTTGAGGATATCCACATGGTTTGCACAAAGATCCGTACGGGTGATAATAAGATTGTATATCTGCCCAACGGCGCGCTTGCAAACGGTAACATCATCAACTATTCCGAAAAGGATACCCGCCGCGTGGACTTCAGCTTCTCGGTTGGGTACGGCGAGGACTTTGAGCAAGCAAAAACCGTTGTTCTGGATCTTCTCAACGCTCACGAGCTGACCTTGAAGGATCCTGCTCCCATGGCTCGTGTTAGTGAGCATGGCGCAAACGGCATTACCATCACGGCACGCGCTTGGGTGAAGAGCGGTGACTACTGGACGGTGAATTTTGATATTCTTGAGGCTGTGAAAAAGGCATTCGACGAAAAGGGAATCGAGATTCCTTTCAGTCAGCTCGATGTACATGTCAAAAAGGATTGATGATGGATCCAATACTTAAAAAATCGGCAGAGAGATTTCTCTGCCGATTTTGCAATTTTGCTCATTCCAAAATATTGCTTGTGATCATGTCAACGCCCATATCGACCAGCTTATATGCCTTTTCGGGGCTGTCGCAGGTCCAGCAGTTGACGGTGATCCCTGCTGCGTGAAGCTTGGATACCGTCTCTCGATTCAGTTGGGCGAAATGAATATCCAGATCCAGCTTGTTGTCCACCAGCTTTTGGATCATTGCATCATCGATCGGTTCGCCTGTCAGCCACTGAATTTGTTGATTGGGCAGCAGACGGCGCAGGGTAACGCAGTTGTTCCAATCGAAAGAGATAAAGATCACGCGCTCCAGATAGCCGAGCGAGGCGATCTCCTCCACCATGCGCGAAAGAGCGTCCTCGGAAAAGGGGTTCTTGACCTCCAGCACGCAGATCTTTTCGTATTTTTTGCAAATGCCGATATACTCGGCAAGCAGAGGAATGTGCAGGTCGGTGCGTGTTTTGCTACCGTCGATATCGGGCAAGACCAGATCGCGGTAGGCATCGTAGGCGTTCTTTTCAATGTTGATATCGATCTCTCCGTTGGTGATTCGCTTGGTGGTTTCATCGTGAATGATCACGAAACGACCGTCGGCCGCTTCATGCACGTCGGTCTCGATTCCGAAATACGAGCGATTGGCTGCCGCAAGAAAGGCGGCACAGGTGTTTTCGCGCTCCAATCCCGAAAGTCCGCGATGCGCGACCATGCGGGTTTTGCCTGCGTTGATTTTCAAAGAATTCATCAGATTTCCTCCTAATAGCTGTAACATCAAATTTTTTAAAGTAAATAAACTTGCGAAACAAGTACTCTATATGCTATAGAAATTACTTATTAAAGAATGGTTAGCATAGTGGCAGATTTTAGTAGCCTTCCCGTAAAGTTAGCTATTGCGGGAAGCCGCCTGCAAACTATGGTATATTGGTCAAGTTTTAGTTATTGCCGCAGCAAAGGTTTCTTTTCGATTTATTATAGCACAGATCTTCGGGGCGTGTCAATAAAAACTTGACTTATCGGCAAAAATATGCTACAATAGCATTGATAAAAAATGCCGACATGGCAAAGAAAAGGAGGATACTGACATGGGATTTTTGAAGGATAAGGTTGCGATCATTACGGGCGGCGGCAGAGCGGAGCCTCTGGAGGACGGATCGGCAGGCTCGATCGGCTACGGTATTGCTACGGCATACGCCAAGGAGGGCGCGAATCTGGTTCTGACGGGAAGAAACGTGAAGAAGCTGGAGGAGGCCAAGGAAGAGCTGGAGCGTCTGTACGGAATTCGTGTGCTGGCTTTGCAGGCAGATATCAATGAGAACGAGGACGGCGAGGCAACCGCGCGTATGGTGGTTGAGAAGACCGTGGAAGTCTTTGGCCGCATCGATGTGCTGATCAACAACGCGCAGGCATCGGCTTCGGGTGTTCGCCTTGCCGATCACACCACCGAGCAGTTCAATCTGGCAATCTATTCGGGACTTTATGCGGCATTCTTCTATATGAAGGCGTGCTATCCCTATTTGAAAGAGACCAAGGGTAGTGTAATCAACTTTGCATCGGGCGCAGGCTTGTTCGGAAACTTCGGTCAGTGCGCGTATGCCGCCGCAAAAGAGGGTATTCGCGGGCTTTCCCGCGTTGCCGCAACCGAATGGGGCCCCGACGGCATCAACGTAAACGTGGTTTGTCCTCTGGCTTGGACGGCACAGCTTGAAAAATGGAAGAAGTACAATCCCGAGGCGTTTGATGCCAACGTCAAGATGCCCCCGATGGGACATTTCGGACACAGTGAATACGAGATAGGACGCGTTTGCGTACAGCTTGCATCTCCCGATTTCAAGTATATGTCGGGCGAAACGCTCACACTCGAGGGCGGCCTCGGTCAAAGACCGTAATATTTCGTGGAAACTTTTGAAAAAGTTTCCACACCTTCAAAACTTTTAAGCAATTAGAATCGCTGAACACAAAAGAAGCGCTAAACACGCTTCTTTTGTATTCGGCGATTTTGGATTATTGTTAGGGTGCTCTGCGCTGTTCCAAAGACAGTAAAACAAATTTTTTACTTTTGTACGCTGACAGTAGAATAGCTCCCGCAAATTCTTGGGGTCCCTTCCCCAAGAATTCCACGGACGCGAGAACACCTCATCCGTCACCTGCGGTGCCACCTTCTCCTCAAGGAGAAGGCTCTCAAAAATTCTTGCTTTTGAAAATGTGATACACTTTTTTGTTTAGCAAACTCGGTTTACCGTAAAAGCAGTATCGTTAAGTAAATTATAGCTTTTCAAGGTCGCAAGCGCAGGATTCTCGTAAGCCTTCTCCTTGAGGAGAAGGTGGCGGCGTAAGCCGACGGATGAGGTGTAGCGACGTGATGCGCAGCCGTGCGCAAAAAACACAGGCAGGTGCGAAGAAAACCCTATTGATTTTTGTTTCTTTTGATGATATAATAAAGTGACTCTTAAAACTCTGAAGGAGGATTTCAAAATGATCCCAAGAAGTGAACATCCCAATCCCCAATTTATGCGCGCCGCGTGGGAAAATCTCAACGGCGAGTGGGAATTTGAATTTGATGGCGGTGTCAGCGGTATCGAGCGCCGACTCTATGAAAAAGCACACCTTGATCAAAAGATCACGGTGCCTTTCTGCCCCGAAAGCGTCCTTTCGGGAATCGGCAAAACCGATTTTCTCAACTGCGTATGGTATCGCCGCGATATCACCGTTCCCGATGCCTGGAAGAAGGGCAAGGTTTTGCTTCACTTTGGTGCGGTAGATCACACGGCATACGTTTACCTCAACGGACAGGAAGTGGGAACGCACGTTGGCGGTTATGCTTCGTTCTCGTTTGATATCACTCCTTTTTTGCAGGACGGTGTGAACAGCCTGGCGGTTTGCGCCATTGATGAGGATCGCAACCCTATTTACGGTCACGGCAAGCAGTCGCGCAAATACGAGTCCTACGGCTGTTACTATACCCGTGTAACAGGTATCTGGCAGACCGTTTGGATGGAGTATGTACCGAACGCATACGTTGCATCCTTCCGTGTAACTCCCGATATTCAGAACAGCACGCTTGCCATTTCGGCTGATCTGGTTGGCGGCGGTACTTTGTGCGCAGAGGCGTTTTACAACGGCAAATCGGTTGGTAAGACCGCTATCAAGTCGGTACGCGGCGGCAAGGCTTCGGGCATGCTTTCTTTGGACGAGCTTCACCTGTGGGAGCTGGGCGAGGGCAGACTGTACGACCTGAAGCTGACCTACGGCGAAGATGAGATCACGTCTTATTTCGGTATGCGTGAGTGCGTGATGGATGGCAAAAAATTCTTGCTCAATGGCAAGTCGGTCTTCCAAAGACTGGTTTTGGATCAGGGCTTCTATCCCGACGGAATTTACACCGCATCGAGTGATGAGGCACTGAAAAATGATATTCAGATCTCGATGGACGCAGGCTTTAACGGCGCGCGTTTGCATCAGAAGGTCTTCGAGCCTCGCTTCCTGTACCACTGTGACCGCATGGGTTACATGGTTTGGGGCGAATACGGCAACTGGGGCATCGACTACAGCCTGCCCGAGGCAATTCCTCCGTTTATGTATGAGTGGGCAGAGATCGTGGAGCGCGATTATAACCACCCGTCGATCATCGGCTGGTGTCCTTTGAATGAGACCAGCATGAAGCTCAAGCGTCAGAACGACGAGTTGTTGCGTCTTGCCTACCGTCAGACCAAGGCTCTTGATCTTTCGCGTCCCTGCATCGATACCAGCGGATGGTATCACGTGGAGACCGATATTTTCGACCTGCACGATTATCTGCAGGATCCCGAGAAATTCGGTGTTACTTACAGCAAGGATACGCTTGCAGAGATGATCGATGAATATCACAGAACGCACAAAACGGCAGGAAAATTCCCGTCCGCTTACCACGGTGAGCCTGTGTTTGTCAGCGAGTACGGCGGAATCAAGTGGGACGTGAATTCGGGACTTTCCAAGGCGTGGGGCTACGGTGACGCGCCCAAGACCGAGGAGGAGTTCATCGAGCGCTACCGCGGACTGACCGATATCCTGCTGGATACGCCCGAATTGTTCGGTTTCTGCTACACGCAGCTTTATGACGTAGAGCAGGAGACCAACGGCCTGTACACCTACGATCGCGTACCGAAGTTTGATATGTCTGTGTTCAAGGCGATCAACACTCGCCGCGCAAAGATCGAGGAATAAAGAAAATAGAAATGAATGTGGGGAAAACTTCTTGCAAGAAGTTTTCCCCTTTTTTCAAAATTTTGTGGAAACTTTTGAAAAAGTTTCCACTCCTTCAAAACTTTCAAACAAGGTTTTATTTTGGTTTTCATGCAGTAGGCTGTTTGTTCGTAAAACAGCGTTTTTTCTTTTGTACGCTGACAGTAGAATAGCTCCCGCAAGAAACGGGGCCCCATAGCGTATCCGAAACGGATACGCAACGATATTTGCCCCACGGGGCAAGTGATATTGCTTCGCAGTGATATATTTGCTTCGTAAATGTGATGTATTCGCTGACGCGAATGTGAAAAAATCAACCGCATGGAAAAGCTCAACAATTTGCGATTATGCACTATCTTTTTAGCCTTCCCCAGCGGGGAAGGTGGCACGAGCTTGCGAGTGACGGATGAGGAGGGA
>JAFTKI010000093.1 GCA_017453335.1 Clostridia bacterium | reverse complement strand
TCAAAGCTCTATTATTGCACGACCAAATACTTCGATGAAAGCAAGGATTTCTTTAATTGCTCAAAGTATCGAAGCGACACAAGCTCTTGTACTGTGCATTATATCCGTCAGCAAACGCTGATGAACTTGGTGTTCAGGCATATCAAGAGTATGCTCGCGTATGTGCAACAGTTTGAGGAAAGCTTTGTGCGAGGTGAAATCGAGAAAGCGGACAGAGCGCGAGAGCTTTCCGTGGCGAGAGCCAAGAAAGAGATTGCAAACTTAAGGGAACGCGACCAAACTCTTAACGTGATCTTCAAGAGAACCTACGAGGATATGGTGTCGGGTAGAATTTCCGAGGCTCGCTTTGACCTTCTCTCTACGGAATACGAGCAAGAGCAAGCGAATGTCAAGCGTAGGATCATCGAGCTTGAAGATTTGATCGAAAACGGCGAGGAACAGTTGAAGGATTTGAAGCGACTGCTTGCCAACGTTCGCAAGTACACCGATCCCGAGGAGCTTACCGCAGAAATGCTAAACGATTTGGTTGATAAGATACTCGTCCACGCTCCCGATAAGAGTAGCGGACACAGAAAACAAAAAATCGAGATTTACTACAATGCTGTCGGCATCATTAACCTGCCCACCGCAAAAGAGGACGATTGCATCGTGCTCCACGGCAGAGTCAAGGGCAATAAAGAAGCCGTATAACGCAGCAAGAGGTATTGTGACCGAAATCGGTCACAATACCTCCTACATACAAAACTTCCTTATGGGGCGGCAACTTCGGTTGCCGCACTTTTTGTTTTCACCGAGAATAAAACAAAATCCAAAGGAGAGAAAAGAAAATGAAAAAACTGTTACCGCTCATTGTTACCGCATTGATGCTTCTCTTGTTAGTTGCTTGTGATAATACACCAAGCAATGTTAACAACGGCGAGAATACATCGCCCAATCAACAGCCTACAACGTATCTTTTGAAAACTTATAGTTTAACCGATGAATACGGAAATGCAGGTACATACACCGAAATCAATACTAAATATAGTGCAGGCGAAAATATCGAGCTTGAAGCAACTGTAAAATCCGGCTATAACTTTGTCGGTTGGTTTATCAATGGCACTTGTGTGAGTGAAGATTTGAAATACACCTTTACAATGAAACCAAACAATATTGAAATGGAAGCGAGATATAACTATTTCACGGTTCGCACTTCTTCCTATTCCGATGATTATGAAAAAGCTGGAACATATACCAAACTGAAAAGCAAAAAAATATCCGTTGGCGAGCAAGTGAAAGTAGAAGCAACTGTAAACGATGGGTACAATTTTGAGGGTTGGTTTATCAACAATGTGTGTGTTAGCGAAGAATTGACATATTCTTTTGTTATGAAAGAAAAAGACGTTGATTTAGAAGCAAGATGGAGTTATTATACAATAACAGTTAGCTCCTCTACGGATGAACAAGGAACGGCAGGAACCTACCCCAAAAAGAATAAGGAAAAAATAAGTGCAGGTGAAACTGTAACGCTTACGGCAACTGTAGCAGACGGATATAATTTCGAGGGGTGGTATATTGACGGAGTTTGTGTATGCTCTGAGCTTACATATCAATTCGTTATGGAAAAGACTAATAAAACCATTCGGGCGGAATATTCGCATTACACCCTTACGACAAATGGCTATATATGGAAATGGTCATATACAGAATTAGAAAGCATTGCTGGCACTTATACCAAATATGATGAAAAGAAAATATCTGAGGGTAAAACCGTTACACTTGTTGCTACGATTGGCGACGGATATACTTTCAAGGGGTGGTATATTAGAAATGTGTGCGTTAGCACAGATTTAGAGTATTCATATACAATGACCAAAGATAATGTTAAAATCGAGGCAATGTATACATATTATACATTATCTACAGCCGCACACTTGGACTGTGGAAGTTGGACAAATTATTTTGAAGAAAATATGGGCACATATACCCGTTACGATGAAGAGAAAATTAGGGTAGGTGAAACTGTCAAACTTACGGCTTCAGTCAATGCTGGATATAGATTTGTGGGATGGATGCATGGTAATACGATCGTTTGTGAAGATTTGACCTATACTTTCGTGATGGGAGCAGAGGACGATATGTACAGGGCTGTTTTTGAAGAATTATAAATAACGTGATGGTTCAATTTTTGTTGCCGCTACTTTTACCACAAAGCCGCACTCTTTAGCTTTGTACTCAGTCAAGAAAAAAGGACAGAGAATGTTAGAAATTCTCTGTCCTTTTCCTGGCAGTAGATCATATATTCTTCTTTAGTTACAAAGCTATCCTTAAAGAGTAGAGCCCATTTCCGTTTTTTGATTTGGCTCAGAAATACATAGTAAGGTACTGCTTGGTATTCTCCACCATCTCGTCAAACAGCTTTCTTGCGTCAGAGAGCGAGCAGGTTACCAAGGGATCGGATGCAAATGCAACGAATGCAAGATCCAGATCGCGCTTCTCTACCGCTTCCAGGATCAACTGCTGCTCTGCGGCAATTTTGGAAACAAGCTGATTAACCACGGGCGGGATCGCACCGCTCATCACGGGAGATACACGGTCACGCGTAAATTCGGCGTTGGTTTCAACGATCGCACCGATGGGCAGGTTGGAGATCTGTCCCATATTGGGAATGTTCACGTTGGTTACAAGGTCACCAAGTCCCAAAAGCGCGCGCATCTGCACAACGCCTTCCTCGCCCGTTTGGCGAAGAACGATCGGTTCTTCCCCACTGATCAGGCGCGCAGACTTGTCAAGACGCTCCTGCAGGTTCTCTTTTCTCCATGCAACAGTGGTCAAACCGAACTTCATATCCTTAACACGCTCGGGGCTTTCCAAATACCATTTTCCGGGGCAGAACTCGGCAAGATGACGGTCACCTGCAGCCGCAATGTATCCCGTTTTCATAAACAGATCCATTTTGACTTTCTCTGCCGACTTGAAGGTGCTGTTCATCCAGTTTTTATCGGGCTGAATATAAGGATTTCCCTCTCTTGCATACTTTTCGCAGAATTTGCGATATACGGGAAAGAGATCAATATTTTGATAATGTGCCGACGTGAACCAAGTAAAGTGATTCACACCAACCACGTTGACCTTGATCTCGTTGCGTTGTACGTTCTCAATTCCCAGTTGATCCTTGAGGACCTGCACCATGAACTTCTGCGTTCCGAACACCTCGTGGCAACAGCCGAATGCATTGATTTGGGGGAAGGTTTTATAAAGCTGTCCCACGCACAGCGTCATGGGGTTCGTATAGTTGATCACCCATGCGTTGGGGGAATATTCCTTGATTGCCAAGGCGATCTCCTCCATCATCGGAAGCGTACGCAGAGCGCGAATGATTCCGCTGGGGCCGGAGGTATCACCAACCGATTGATAAATTCCGTATTTTTCGGGAGTGTGGACATCGGACTGCATCTCGTCAAAGGTACCGGGAAGGATCGAAATCACCACGAAATCGGCTCCCGTCAGTGCCTCGCCAATGGTCTTGACCGCATGATAATGCCACTGTGCAACACAACCCTCGGCATTGTTGTATTGATTTCCGATGATCTCGTTGTTCTTTGCCGCCTCGAAGTCGATATCGTAAAGATACACGTCTCCCGACATATCGGGGCAGGATGCCAGATCCGACATCAGTCCCCACGCCCAGCCGCGCGAGCCGCCTCCAATATATGCAATCTTCAAATTGTTGATCTTACTCATTTTTGTATTTCCTCCAACCCTGTTTTGTAGCAACAGTATACTCCTGTTTTTTCTTTTTTTCTAGTATTATTTTTACTTTTTTGCCAAAAAACAAGAAAATATTGTTGTAATTGATCCAAAAATGTGACACAATAAAAAAGAAGAGGTGAGGAAATGGAAACAAAGATGAAACGCCCTGTCCCCTTTTATGAAAAAAAGGTGCGTAAAGAACCGCAGAAAATGCAACAGGCGCATTTTCACGCCAAGCACGAGCTTTACTATCTGGAAAAAGGCAAGACAAAATATTTTATTGGGAATGAGATCTTTCTTTTAGAGGCGGGAGATATGATTTTTGTCCCCAAGAACACCTTTCACAAAACCGATAACAGCGAAGAATCGGGCGTGGAGCGTATTCTCTTCACCTTTGACGATGCATCGCTTGGAGAGAACGCGCAAAAGCATCTGCGACCACTTTACGAGCAAAAGCTGATCCGTATGCCGTCCGACCGACAGTATGAGGTGCAAACGCTTTTTCGTCAGCTTGCAACCGAGGAGCGCAAAAAGGAGCCCGACTATCAGGAAATGCAAAAGCTTTATTTTCGGCAATTGTTGATCCTGATCTCCCGATACGTGCAAAACCGATCGGGTTGTGATCTGGATCCAACGCTTGATCTGGTACAGCGCATCGCAAAATACATCAGCGAAAACGTGGCGGAGGATCTTTCCCTTGTCTCCCTCTCCCAAAAATACGCGCTGAGTGCCTGCTATCTGTCCCGCATTTTTGGAGAGGTCACGGGAATCGGACTCAATGAATATATCAATATTTCGCGCGTTACGGCGGCGGAAAAGCTGTTGCAGACTACCGATAAAAGCATTATCGAGGTTGCTCTTGCCTGCGGATATAATGACAGCAACTATTTCGCGGCGGTGTTTAAGCGGATCAAAGGAATAACACCAAAAAAATATGCGCTTTCGCAAAAATAAGAAAAAGGATTCTTTGCACCGCGGCAGAGAATCCTTTTCTTTATTTGTTGGGAATCTTTTTGAGATAGGCAAAGGTTGCCTTCTCCCCTTTTTCGGCAAGCATGGAAAGCCAGCTCTCCAAAAGATCGGCGGTTTCGGGGTGCATCTTTTTGCGCGCGTTTCCGCGGATAAAATAGTTCAGCGGATGCTCGTCGGTATAGTTTTTGCCTTGATAGATCTTGCTTGCCGCCACGCGGTCACAAAACATCTCTTTGACGTAGCGCACGGGCATTTTCACAGGCTCATACATTTTTGTGGCAGGATTGAGGTCGTTCCAATACTCAAAATGATGGCGGTTTCTGCCCTTGTGGTGCATCCACGCCAAGGAGTAGCCGTAAAGCTCACGCTCACGCTCGTTGGGACTGCGGGAACCTTGATAATATTTCGCCCCCGGGAGAAACTCGGTGGGAGAATACTTGGAAAGATCGTGAAAAAGCCCCTGCCATCCGATGCCCACTCGAAAGCAATGGGCAATGACGCGGTGGCGGTGCTTGGTGATCGTGCGGAAATGGCGAAACGGGTGCGACATACGATTCATCTCTTTTCAAATCTTGATATCTTATTATAGCATTATCCAATCGGAAAGTCAACAAACATCTTTAAAAGTTTTTTGAAAAAGGACTTTACAAAATAGGTAAGGTGTGGTATAATAAAGTTGCGACACAAATGAATAGAGAAAGATCTCACTTTCAAGTAGCGAAGGTGTGCTTTTTTGTCATTCTTAATTGGCAAAAACAGCATGCTCCCTTTTTGTACGCCTTCGATAACTGAAGTGAGATATAAAAAGTTCATTTGTGTCGCAGCAAACGGAGTTATGCGTTTTTCGGTGCGTAGCTTCGGCTGCGCATCTTTTTATTTTTTGGAGGACAAAAACATGAAAAAAAGACTTTTGACCGCCCTGCTTGCCTGTGTTCTGGTTTGTACGAGTTTGTTCGCCTTTGCGGCGTGCGATGATAGCAGTGACACAAACATGCCGCCTGCGAATAGCGAAAACGCCGAGCAAAACGGCGAAAACGATCAAAATAAAGATCAGAACAATGATCAAAGCAACGATCAAAACAACGATCAGAACAACGATCAGAATAATAATCAAGAGAACTATAGCACGGGCTTAAAATTCACATTCAACGGTGACGGAACTTGCTACGTTAAAGGTATCGGAACTTGCAAGGACACCAATGTTAATATTCCCCCGACCTCTCCCGAAGGCTGGAAGGTAACTGGTATAAGCAAATTAGCATTCTACTTCTGTAATAAAATTACTAGCTTCACTATACCTAGTAGCGTGACAAACATCGAAGACTCTGCTTTCTCTTGTTGCAGTGGTCTTACAAGTATCACTTTTGCTAAAAACAGTCAATTAACAAGAATTGGCGATTCTGCATTTCGCTGTTGCATTGCACTTACCAATATTGAACTTCCGGATAGTTTAACCAGCATTGGATCCTCTATATTTTCTGATTGTAGTAGTCTCACAAGCATAACAATTTCTGATAATGTAACAAATATCGAAGACGCCTCCTTTTCTGATTGTAGTAGCCTCGCAAATATCACTTTTTCTAACAATCTGGCGAGCATCGGCTACTATGCATTCAATAATTGCAAAAACCTTAAAAGTATAAGTTTTAACGGCACAACTGCAAAATGGAATGCAGTTTTCAAAGATCCTTATTGGAACATCAATGTCCCAGCCACCGAAGTGGTTTGCTCCGACGGTGTAGTAAAGCTGAAGTAATCCAAACCACAATTTGATACATCAAGGGCTCCGCGATCACGGAGCCCTTCCCTTTTTGATTTCTATGATTGAACCGTCAGCGTAGCCAAGACAGGATCCGTTATGGAGCGCGGTTGGCTTTTCAAAGTAAAGATAACTTTTCCTCGGCAAGCCAACAAAAGTCGATACGAGATCCCTGCGTCGCTTTTCTCCTTGGTTTTGGTGAGGGAAAGATAACTCGTTAACCTGTAGGGACCGGCGTCCCCGACGGTCCTAAAGCCAAGAAATTTTGTTTTGTTCATGTCAACACACACGCCTTATGATTGTAGCCGTTTTATCATATCAAATTCGTTCGTTTTAGGACCGTCGAGGACGCCGGTCCCTACAAATTTGTGCGTATTTTTCAAACGATGCGCCTGCCTATGATTGTAGGGGCATTCGCCCGCGGGAGACACAGGTCTCCCCTACAGGGGAGGTGCGTAACCGTAAATCGGTGCGATGTTCAAGAAATCAATTGATCCAACCGCCGAGGTTGCGTGAGTCGTGTTGAGCGGCTCATGCAACCTCGGCGGTTCTAAGTGGCGAGCGTTTTTGAAAGGGGTGCGGGGGAAACTTTTTCCAAAAAGTTTCCCCCGCAAAAGCCTATTCCAATCCTCACAGCGTTGCTGCCATGACGGCTTTGATGGTGTGCATACGGTTTTCGGCTTCGTCGAAGACAATGGATTGAGAGGACTCAAAGCCCTCATCGGTTACTTCCATGCAATCGATGCCGAACTTTTCGTAAATTTCCTTACCCGTGGTAGTCTTCAGATCATGGAAAGCGGGCAGGCAGTGCATAAAGCGGCACTGTGCACCTGCGGCATCCATCAGAGCCTTGGTCACACGGTAAGGCGTGAGCGCCTCGATGCGCTCCTTCCAAACCGCTGCAGGCTCTCCCATCGATACCCACACGTCGGTGTAGATCACGTCAGCACCCTTCACAGCGGTCATGGGATCCTCAATCAGCTCGATCACAGCACCCGTCTCCTTTGCGATCGCGCGGCAGGTTGCCACCAGCTCGTCGTTCGGGAAATACGCTTTGGGAGCGCAAGCAACGAAATGCATCCCCATTTTCGCACAACCAACCATCAAGGAGTTGCCCATGTTGTAACGCGCATCCCCCATATAAACCAGCTTTTTGCCCTTCAAGGAGCCGAAATGCTCACGAATGGTCAAGAAATCGGCAAGAATCTGCGTGGGATGGTATTCGTTGGTCAAACCGTTCCATACGGGAACACCTGCGTTTGCCGCAAGCTCCTCCACGATCTCCTGTCCGAATCCGCGATACTCGATGCCGTCAAACATTCTGCCAAGCACACGCGCGGTGTCGGCAATGCTCTCCTTCTTTCCGATCTGCGATCCTTGGGGATCGAGATAAACGGGATGCATACCAAGATCAGCAGCCGCTACTTCAAATGCGCAACGGGTACGCGTGCTGGTCTTTTCAAATACCAGCGCGATATTCTTTCCTTCACAAAGGCGGTGTGCCACACCGTTCTTTTTCTTTTGCTTGAGGTCTGCCGCCAGATCAAGAAGTCCTTCGATCTCGGCAGGCGTAAAATCAAGCAGCTTCAAAAAATGACGATTTTTCAAAAACATACTCTTCTCCATTTATTCCGCGCAAGCGCGCTTGATGATCTCAACCGCTTCCGCCAAAATATCCATCGGAATATTCAGCGCGGGAAGCAGACGAACCTTATCCTTTGCGGTGAGGCAAAGAACGCCGTTTTCCAAACAAATTTTCAGCACCTCGGCGGCAGGCTTGACTGTTTTGATTCCAACCATCAATCCCAAGCCGCTGATGCTCTCAACGCCCTTGACGTCCTTGAATGCGTTGAATACAAAGTCGCTCTTCTTGCGCACATCCGCCAGGAACGCCTTGTCCATGCGCGACAGGATGCTGACAGCACCCGCACAAGCCACGGGATTGCCTCCAAAGGTGGAGCCGTGATCGCCAAAGCCAAGCACGCTCTCTGCCTTCTCGCCAAGCAATGCCGCTCCCAGAGGCAGTCCGCCGCCAATTCCCTTTGCGGTGGTTACCACATCGGGGGTAACGTCAAAATTCATGTACGCATAAATCTGACCTGTACGGCCGTTGCCCGTTTGTACCTCGTCAACCATGAACAAAATATCCTCGCGCTTTGCGATCGCTTCAACAGCCTTCAAATACTCCTTTGAAAGCGCGATCACACCGCCCTCGCCCTGTACGCACTCAACAAGAATACCTGCCACGTGATGCTCGGAAACCGCTTTTTCCAAGGCTTCCACATCCCCTGCGGGAACGTGAACAAAGCCCGGTGTGAGCGGTTGGAACAGCTCGTGATAATGATCCTGCCCCGTTGCGGCAAGTGTAGTCAAGGTTCTTCCGTGAAAGCTGTTGACCAAGGTGATGATGGTGGAATATTCCGCGCCCTTTTTCTCGGCGGCATACTTTCTTGCCACCTTGATGGCACACTCGTTTGCCTCGGCGCCCGAATTACCGAAAAACACCTTTTTCATGCCTGTACGCTTGCACAAAAGCTCGGCGAGCTCGGCACAAGGCTCGGTGTAATAGAGATTGGACATATGCTGAACGCGGTCAAGCTGTGCAACAACCGCCGCTTTCCACTCGTCATCGGAAATTCCAAAGGAGGTCACACCGATGCCCGATCCCATGTCAATATAACGCTTTCCGTTGGTGTCAAAGACCTCGGAGCCCTTACCCGAAACGATCTCTACGGGAAAACGGTTGTAGGTATTCGCAACGTACGCCTTATCGCGTGTGATCAGTTCACTCATTGCCGCCTCCGGTTACCATCGTACCAGCGCCCTCATCGGTGAGAAGCTCCATGAGGATCGAGTGCGGTACGCGACCGTCCATGATGATCACGTTCTGCACGCCCGCGCGGATAGCCTCGATGCAACAATCGATCTTCGGGATCATACCGCCCGAAATCACGCCGGTTTTCTTCAATTCGTTTGCTTCTGCAACCGTGATGTTGGGAATCAGCGTGGTGGGATCGTCCTTGTCACGCAAAAGGCCCTCGATATCGGTCATCATAATCAGACGCTCTGCGTTGAGCGCACCTGCAATATATGCGGCAGCGGTATCGCCGTTGATGTTGTAGGCGTTGCCCTCGCGGTCACAGCCCAGCGTGGAAATGACGGGAATATAGCCCTTCTCCAGCAGATCCTCCACGGGAGAGATATTGATTCCCGTGATCTCGCCTACGTATCCAAGGCGCTCGTCCTTCATTCTGGATTCGATCAGGCATCCGTCCATACCCGAAATGCCCATCGCCTTGCCGCCCTTCATTTCCAGAAGGTTGACAAGCGTTTTATTCACTTTACCCGCCAGCACCATCTGCACGATGTCAACGGTCTCCTTATCGGTCACGCGCAAGCCGTTCACAAATTCGGGCTTTTTACCCAGCTTCTGCATCAGCTCGGAAATCTCGGGACCTCCGCCGTGAACCAGCACGATCTTCACACCGATCAGCCACAAAAGAACGATATCCTCCATGACCTGTTGCTTGATCTGCTCGTTGACCATCGCATTTCCGCCGTATTTCACTACAACGATCTTGCCTGTATAACGCTTGATGTGCGGCAGTGCCTCGGTCAGCACCTGCGCGCGCTGTGCGTTCGAAAAATGATTTTCCATATTGACTCCTTTATTAAGTACGGTAGTCGCCGTTGATCTTTACATAATCGTAGGTCAGGTCGCATCCCCACGCGGTGGAGGAGTATGCACCGTTGCCAAGCGATACCAGGATCTCGATCTCAGACTCCAAGAGGATCTCTTTTGCCTTTTCCTCGGAGAAATCAACGCCCGCACCGTTTTTGCAGACTGCGATCTCGCCCTTGGCACTGCGGAACGAAACGTCAACCGCATCAACGTCCACGGGAGCACCGCTGTAGCCGATTGCACACAGAACGCGTCCCCAGTTTGCATCGGCACCGAACATTGCCGCCTTGAGAAGGCTGGAGCAGATCACGCTCTTGGCAACCGTTTTTGCGGTAGAAAGGCTTTCGGCGCCCGTAACATGGCACTCAAGCAGCTTGGTAGCACCCTCACCGTCGCCTGCGATCATGCGGCACAGGTGTACGGTAACCGTGTTCAAAGCCTTCATAAAGGCATCGAAATCGGCACCCTCGGAGGTGATCTCTTCGTTTCCTGCCATACCGTTTGCCAGCACGGTAACCATATCGTTGGTGGAGGTATCGCCGTCCACGCTGATCATATTGAAGGTCTCGGTGATGTCGGAGGAAAGTGCCTTGGAGAGCATTTCTGCAGAAATTGCAACGTCGGTGGTGATGAATACCAGCATGGTTGCCATATTGGGATGGATCATTCCGCTTCCCTTTGCAATACCGCCGATACGGCAGATCTTGCCGCCCACCTCGAATTCAACTGCGATCTCCTTTTTCACGGTATCGGTGGTCATGATACCCTCGGCAGCAGCCTCGCCGCCATCGCAGGAAAGGCCCTGTGCCAATGCGGGGATTCCGTTCACGATCGGCTCAAGATTCAAGGGCTGACCGATCACGCCCGTGGATGCAACCACCACGTCATTTGCGTTGATATTCAGCTCCTTTGCAATCGCCTCGCTCATTTTCTCGGCAACCTCAATGCCGTTGGCGTTACAGGTGTTTGCGTTTCCGCTGTTACAGATCACAGCCTGTGCGTGTCCGTTGGCAAGGTGTGCCTTGGTAACGGTCAGAGGCGCGCCCTTGACCAGATTGGTGGTGTAAACAGCCGCCGCGGTGGCAAGCGTTTCACTGTAAATCAAAGCAATATCGCGCTTGGTACGATTTTTGCGAATACCGCAATGGATTCCGTTTGCCAAAAAGCCTTTTGCGGCACATACGCCGCCATCTATCATCTTCATAATCGTTGTCCTCTCTTAACCAATGTTGAGCCCTGTCGATTCGTCAACACCGAGCAAAATGTTCATATTCTGGATCGCGGCACCTGAGGCACCCTTGCCCAGATTGTCAAAGCGAGCCACCAACAAAATGCGGTCGGCATTTCCCTGTACGGTGATCTCCATATCATCGCGTCCCTCAAGAGCATTCGCCGAAAGCAGTCCGCCCTCGGAGGTATTGCCGCAGAAACGAACCAAGCCGCTTTGATAGTATTCTTCGTAAATCCTGCAGATATCCTCGGCCCTTCCCTTGATATCCTTTGCAAACAACGGAACCGTTACCTCCATGCCCGCGTAGTACGGAGCCACAACGGGACAAAAGATGGGAGCCGTAGAGAGTCCGCAAACCGCACCCATTTCGGGAAGGTGCTTGTGCGTTTGTCCGAGTCCGTACATTCTGGGAGCATCCAGCAAAGGATCGCGCTCGGCATCCTCGTATTCGGCGATCATTTTCTTGCCGCCGCCCGAGTAGCCTGTCAGCGAATATGCGGTAAGTCCCGCATCGGGAGCAATCACGCCCGCGCGAACCAACGGCTCAACCAAAGCCACAAATCCGCTTGCATGACAGCCCGGATTGGCAATGCGCTTGGAAGCGGCAATTTTCTCCCGTCTTCCCTGCAATTCGGGGAAACCGTATTCCCACGCGGGATTGGTACGGTGTGCCGTAGAGGTATCGATCACGGCGGTGTTGGGATTCTCGATCAAGGAGACCGCTTCAATCGCCGCCGCATCGGGCAGGCACAGAAATGCAATGTCGGCTTCGTTGAGTGCTTGCCGTCTTGCCTCGGTATCCTTTCTCAGCTCCTCCGACAACACGATCAAAGAAAGATCCTTGCGTTCTGCAAGTCTTTCGCGGATGCGAAGTCCTGTCGTTCCCGCACTGCCGTCTATAAATATCTTAGCCATGATTCAATCTCTCCTCTACGTAAGCGATCTGCGCATCGGTCGATTCGGGAGAGGTTCCTCCCTCGGATATACGCTTCTTCACACAGGTCACAAGGTCAATGTCGTCATACAGATCGGCATCAAACAGATCGCTGTAGCCCTTGTAGGTCTCAAGCGGCAGGGTTTCAAGCACTTGATTGTTTTGGATGCAGTACGAAACCAACTGTCCCGAGATCTTGTATGCCGAACGGAACGGCATTCCCTTTTTCACCAGATAATCGGCAAGGTCGGTGGCGTTGATAAAGCCCTTCTGAGCCGCCGCCTTCATATTTTCGGGGATCGCCTTCATGGTCTCGATCATCGGGATCATCACATCAAGGCACATCTTGAGCGTATCAACCGCATCGAACACGCTCTCCTTGTCCTCCTGCATATCCTTGTTGTACGCCAGAGGAAGGCCCTTGAGCGTGGTCAGCATTGCCATGAGGTCGCCGTACACGCGTCCCGTTTTGCCGCGGATCAGCTCCGCCATATCGGGATTTTTCTTCTGCGGCATGATCGACGAGCCTGTGGTGTAGGCATCGGAAAGCTCGATGAATTTGAATTCCCAGCTCGACCACAGGATCAACTCCTCGGAGAAGCGGGACAAGTGCATCATCAAGGTTGCCGCACTCGACAAAAATTCCACGCAGAAATCACGGTCGGAAACGCCGTCGATGCTGTTGCGGGCAATATCGTCGAAGTTCAGCTTCTTTGCCTCAAACCAACGGTCTGTTTCGTAGGTTGTACCCGCCAAGGCACAGCAACCGATGGGAGAGACGTTCATTCGTTTCACGGTATCGGAAAAACGGTCGGCATCACGCAACAGCATCATGGTGTACGCCAGCAAATGATGGGCAAAGGTGATGGGCTGTGCGCGTTGCAGATGGGTATATCCCGGCATGATCACGTCGCGGTTCTCTTTTGCCTGTACCAAGAGCGCACCGATCAGGGCGCGGATCTTTTCGATCACACCGTTTGCCTCGTCGCGCAGATACATTCTCATATCAAGCGCAACCTGGTCGTTTCTGCTGCGTGCAGTATGCAGTTTTTTGCCCACGTCACCAAGACGCGCCGTCAGCTCCTGCTCAACGAACATGTGGATATCCTCGCACGAGAGATCAAACTCCAGCTTGCCGCTGTTCAGATCGCTCAGAATACCGCTAAGCCCATCGATCAAGGTCTCGGATTCCGCAACAGAGATGATTCCCTGCTTTGCCAGCATCGCCGCGTGTGCCATACTGCCCGTGATATCCTGACGGTACATCCGACAGTCAAAGGAGATGGATGAATTGAAATCGTCTGCCAAACGGTCGGTCTCTCCCGCCGTTCTTCCCGCCCACATTTTTGCCATTTTTGGGTGTTTCCTTTCCGATTGTCCGATTTTGGAATAAAATCCTTCACGAAAGCCGTCCTGCAGGGAAAAATCCTCGCAGGACAGCAATACTTTTTATGATTATTTCTTGTTCTGCTCGTCAACCATAGCCTGAACCTTAACCGGCAGACCAAAGAGGTTGATAAAGCCTTCTGCATCCTTCTGGTTGTAATCGCTCTCACCGAAGGTTGCGATCTCTTCGCTGTACAGCGAGTACTTCGACCATACGCCTGCGTTGATCATGTTGCCCTTGTAGAGCTTGAGACGAACCTTACCGGTAACCGTTTCCTATGTTTTGTCAACGAAAGCGGACAGCGCCTCGCGCAAAGGAGTGAACCACTGACCGTTGTAAACCAGCTCGGCAAAGGTGATCGAGAGCTTCTGCTTCTCGTGCAGAGTCAGCTTGTCAAGGCAGATGCTTTCCAGAACGCTGTGAGCCTTGTACAGAATGGTTCCGCCGGGAGTTTCGTATACGCCGCGGCACTTCATACCAACCAGACGGTTCTCAACGATATCCAGAATACCGATACCGTTCTTGCCGCCGATCTCATTGAGCGCGAGAATGATCTCCTTGGAGGTCATCTTCTTACCGTCCAGAGCTACAGGAACACCCTGCTCGACGTCGATCTCCACATAAGTGGGAGT
>JAFTKI010000092.1 GCA_017453335.1 Clostridia bacterium | reverse complement strand
CTTTAGAGTACTACTCTAAAACCTGTCGTTTTTTTGTATCCCGAAACCCCCGCCATAGTGGCGGGGTTCAAAAAAGGCTATGCCGATGGACAGAAGACAAACAAAGGAAAGAGGCAGTTTTTTTGGAAGGCTCCCTCAGTCACGGCAAGGCGTGACTGAGGGAGCCCGCGCAACTGTGGCGGCGCTATCGTTAAAAAACGGTGTGCTTTTCTGCCCGCAGGCTCCTTCCGTCTCGCTACCGCGAGCCACCTCCCTCTCGGAGGGAGGCAAGATGTTAGTTGAGCGGTGGAGTAGTAGCAAGCGGGTAGCACCTTGCAGAGATTGAGATTGATAGTAACGACTCATCCGCCTCGGAGGGAGGCTTTGGGGAACAGCCCGTTTACGGGTAGCAAGTAAATGTGTTGCGCGGCCGGCAGCCCCTCTACAGCTTTTCGTTTGGAGTTGAACTCGCGTACTAATGGAGCATCGGCTTACGCCGATATGAAGCACTCGCTACGCTCGTATGAAGCATTTGCTACGCAAATATGAGGCGAAGCGCATTTCTACCTTCTCCGTGTGCCGAAGGCACGCTTCATGGGGCGGAGCCCTGCCTCGTTTTTCATGCATCGCAGATGCGCTTCATTGAAAAAACGACAAATTTCTGTCGAAATTTGTCGTTTTTTCTGGCGGAGGCGGTGGGATTCGAACCCACGGGCGATTTTACTCGCCACTCGATTTCGAGTCGAGACCGTTATGATCACTTCGATACACCTCCATGTATCGTCCGCAAATCGCGAACGCAATTATTATAGCATAAGTTTTTTGAAATTGCAAGAGGTTTTTGAAAAAACATTTCAAATTTCCGTATCTTTACTTTTTCGACAGTTTTCGCCCGAATTTTTGTGTAGAATTATGAGGGCTCGTTCACAAAAAGTTCATGCACTCGGTGGGCGATTGTGTTATAATAATATTGATTTTCAAGAGACTGTTATTTCCTATGAAGACGGAGGTTGTCATGGCAGAGAAAAAAATGCTCGCAATTGATCTTGGCGCATCCAGCGGGCGTGGAATCGTCGGTTCCTTCAACGGCGAGACGCTTACCTTGAAGGAGAATCACCGCTTTTCCAATGATCCCGTTATCGTATGCGGCAGAATGCATTGGGATATTTTGCGTATCTTCCATGAGATCAAGCAGTCGATCACGAAAACCGTACTGGAGAAGGATCAGATCCGTTCGATCGGTATTGACACGTGGGGCGTGGATTATGCTTTGTTGGATAACAATGGCAGAATGCTCGCAAATCCTGTCCACTATCGGGACACCCGTACCGATGGTGTCGTGTCATATATCGATCGTTTTTTGTCGCAAAGCGAGCTGTATGAGAACACCGGTATCCAGTGCCTGAACTTCAATACGATCTTTCAATTGGCATGCGATCTGCGCGACGCCCCCGACACGGTCGCACAGGCATCTCGTGTGCTGAATATTCCCGATCTGCTCAACTATTTCCTCACGGGAAATATGGCGAACGAATATACCATTCTCTCCACGGGCGCATTGCTTGATGCGAAAAAGCGCGATTACGCGTGGGAGATGATTGATAAAATCGGTATTCCGCGTCGCCTGTTCGGCGATATCGTTCAACCCGGTACTGTGATCGGCAAGCTTTTGCCGCAGATCCAGGAGGAAACGGGCAAGCTTGATGCCGACGTGTTGACCGTCGCGTCGCACGATACCGCAAGTGCCGTGATCGCCGTTCCCACACAGGAAAAGAATTTTCTGTTCATCAGCAGCGGTACGTGGTCACTCATGGGAACCGAACTGCAGGAGCCGCGGATCAACGCGGAAGTCGCGAAATATAATTTTGCAAACGAGGGCGGTGCATGCCGCACCATCCGATTCCTGAAAAATATTATGGGGCTTTGGCTCATTCAGGAGTCTCGCCGTCAATGGAGACGGGAGGGAAAGGAATACAGCTTTGCGCAGCTGGAGGCGTTCGCACGCGAATGCAAGCCGTTGCAGTGCTTCATCAATCCCGACGACGCCTCCTTCGCCACCCCCGGGAATCTTCCCGAGCGGATCCGCGAGTATTGCCGCCGCACGGGGCAGTACGTGCCGCAAAGCGTGGGGGAGATCGTTCGTTGCATCTACGAAAGTCTGGCGCTCAAATACCGCATGACCGCCGAAGAGATCAAGACCGTCACGGGACTTGATGCCAAGGTGATCTACGTGGTGGGCGGCGGAACCAAGGACGGCTTCCTCTCTCAAATGACAGCTGACGCAACGGGAATGCCCGTTTCCGCAGGCCCCGAGGAGGCAACTGCCATCGGAAACCTGATGATGCAGATGATGACGGCGGGCGACGCAAAGGATCTGAGCGATGCAAGGCGCATCGTGGCGGCATCCTTCGACCGCAAGTACTACGAGCCGACCGCGTCGCGCGCGGCTTGGGATGCGGCGTATCAAACTTTTTGTGCACTCAACTGACAAAAACGGACCCGTCAGTGCGGCGCATGCGCCGTAAAAAGGGGATATATGCAAAAAATAAAAAAACGGAGGCTTTATCATGAAAGACAACCAGTTCGGAGAACTTGCCGTTATCGGTATGAACGGATGCGGAGCATTTGCCGATCAGGTCGACTACTACCTGAAGGATTGGCGCAGACACGGAGACGACCGTAGCTTTTTGGTTCAGGCCGACTGCCCCAGATTCGGTTCGGGCGAGGCAAAGGGCATTATCCACGAATCCATGCGCGGCAAGGACGTTTACATCATTTGCGACGCGTTCAACTACGGTGTGACCTACAAGATGTACGGCATGACCGTTCCGATGAGTCCCGACGATCACTTTGCGGATCTGAAGAGAATCATCGCAGCGATCGAGGGTAAGGCAAGACGCCTGACCGTCATCATGCCCATGCTTTACGAGGGAAGACAGCATAAGAGATCCAGCCGTGAGTCTCTGGACTGCGCGCTGATGCTGCAGGAGCTGGTTTCCATGGGGGTGTCCAACATCCTGACCTTCGATGCGCACGATTCCCGTATCTGCAACGCGATCCCGCTTTCGGGCTTCGATAACGTGCGTCCCACCTACCAGATGATCAAGGCGCTGGTGCGTGCCGTTCCGGACGTCCAGATCGACAAGGATCACATGGTCATCGTCTCTCCCGACGAGGGCGCAATGGCACGTTGCATGTACTATAGCTCCGTGCTGGGTCTTGACATCGGTATGTTCTATAAGCGAAGAAACTATTCGGTCGTTATCAACGGCCGTAACCCGATCGAGGCACACGAGTATCTCGGACAGGATCTGCACGGCAAGGACGTGATCGTCGTTGACGATATGATTGCGTCGGGCGAATCCATGATCGACGTTTGCAAGCAGCTCAAGGAAAAGGGCGCAAACCGCGTCTTCTGCTTTGCAACCTTTGGGCTCTTCACCGAGGGCTTTGATAAGTTCGACCAGGCGGCGAAGGACGGTGTGTTTGATAACATCTTCACCACCAACCTCGTGTATCGCCGTCCCGAGCTTGCTACCAAGGATTGGTACGTAGAGGTCAACATGTGCAAGTACGTCGCATATCTGATCGATACGCTCAACAACGATGCAACCATCAGCACGCTGCTCAATCCCGTCAAGCGGATCCAGAACCTGATGGATAAGCACCGTAAGAACGCCTCCACCCAGATGAAGATCGAGTTCGAAGAATAATCGAAGGAAATAAAACAGACAGCATTTTTGCAGGCGAACAGGCAAACGAAGAGTGCATTTGCGTGTTTCGTTGCAACAATGCTGTCTTTTTTCTGCGAAAAAGGGTATTTTTTCTTTGAAAATGCTCTTTTTTGGCTCCTTTTCCAAGCGTTTTTCGATCGGACTATTGCATTTTTGAATGGGATATGATAAAATATATAAAATAGATATTTCTGTGAATTTTCAGAAGGGAGCACCTGTATGAAAATAAAAACCAATCCGGCAAACCATGAGCTCTTGAAGACGCTGGATATCATCTTTGATTTTGTGCTGAACTTTTTTATCGGACTGGCAAGCTATTATATCGTATTTTTTATCACGAAGACCCAGATCTATCCCGTTGGTATGCTGCAAACGCTGCTCACGGTGATTCTGCTGTGCGTCCTCGGCTCAATTCTGTATAACTACCATAACGTGTACGTACCGATGCGAACGCAAGGGCCGCTGTTCTTCGTCAGCCGCATCTTTCTCGTCCACGTAGAGATCTTCGTCGTATCCGTGCTGGTGATTATTCTCACCGTCGACGAATGGTATAAGGATTTCTTCCTCGCGTGGATGCTGTGGGCAACCATTATCAGCTTTATTCTGGTCGCGTCGAAGAAGATTACGATGCTGGCGATCCTGCACTCCCTGCGTGCCAGAAACAAGCGAAGCATTAAGAAGATTCTGCTCGTTACCGATAGTCAGGAAATGGCGGACGAGTATATGGAGGAGATTTTCGATAACCCGCACTACGGATATTCCGTGATCGGCTACGTCGGAAACCTGAACGTCAACGGCTTGAAGCATCTGGGAACCACGGGGGATCTGGATCAGGTCATCAAGGATTACAGACCCGACGAGGTTGTGATCGCATTGGATACCGTCCGCAAAAAGCTGATCACCCGATATATCGGCGTTTGTAACAACAACTGCGTCAAGGTCATGGTCGTGCCCGCGATCTGCGGCTACTTCAAGTCGCCTCGCCAGATCTCCATGCTCGGGAACCTTCCCGTGGTGGATATCCGCAGCACTCCCTTGGATAACGTCTTCAACCGTTTTCTCAAAAGAACTCTGGATATCGTCGGCTCACTGCTGATGATCCTTATCACGTCTCCGTTTATGATCTTTACCGCAATCGGCGTGCGCCTTTCCTCGCCCGGGCCGATTCTCTTCCGCCAGACGCGAGTGGGACGTCAGAATCAGGAGTTTACCATGTATAAATTTCGTTCCATGCGCGTCAACGATTCCCAGCAAACGGGATGGTCGACCGAAAAGGATCCAAGAAAAACACGCTTCGGCGCGTTCATCCGTAAATTCGCGCTGGACGAGCTGCCGCAGCTCTTCAACGTCCTGAAGGGGGACATGAGCCTTGTCGGCCCGCGCCCTGAGGTGCCGTTTTACGTTGAGCAGTTCCGCAAGGAGATCCCCCTGTATATGCTCAAGCATATCTCGCGCCCGGGTATGACGGGACAAGCCCAGATCAAGGGCTTGCGCGGAGATACCTCGATTGAAGCGCGTATCGAGGAGGATATCAACTATATCGAAAACTGGACGTTCTGGAAGGATATCCGTATACTGCTCCTGACGCCGTTCCGCGCGGTCAACCGCCATGAAAAATATGCGGAGCGTGAGAAGCGTGAGGAGGCAAAGCAGAACGCAAGACGTACTGTAATGAATGAAAAGGTGGAAGCAAAGGAGTCCGACAGTGATGACAACGAAGCGCCGTAAAATTTTATACGCGGCATCAACGGCATCGCATCTGCGGCGATTTCACATGCCGTATATTGAACGGTTGCGCGCGGAAAATGACGTTTTCCTGATGGGAACGGCTGGGGAAGGAATCGATTTTCCGATCGATTTTGCAAAAAGCTTTTTCAGCCTCTCCAACCTGCGTGCCATTCGCAAGATCCGTAAGCTTCTCAAGCGCGAGCGCTTTGACCGCGTCATTGTCAATACCACGCTGGCGGCGTTTTTGATCCGTGCCGCCATGATCGGAATGAAACGGCGTCCGTATGTGCTCAACGTGGTGCACGGATACCTGTTTTCCGAGTCGGATCGCGGATTGAAGGCGAAAATTTTGTTGCAGTGCGAAAAAATCCTGCGCAAAAAGACCGATACCATTGCCGTGATGAACGAGGAGGATCTTCGCATCGCCCGTGCGCACCGCCTGTGCCGCGGCGAGGTGATCTTCATGCGCGGGATGGGAATCCCGCAATATACGGTGCCCCAAACGCGTGATGATTCGCTTTACCGTACCTATGCGCCCGCAGATTCGGACGTTCTTTGCGTGTTCGTCGGGGAATTGAGCGCACGTAAGAATCAGGCGTTTTTGATCCGTGCCATCGCGCGTCTGCGCGAGGAGAAGCTTCCCGTGCGGCTGCTGTTGTTGGGAGAGGGAAGCGCGCGCGAGGCTTTGGAGACACAGATCCGCGAGGCGGGGCTGGAGGATTCCGTTTTCCTCGCGGGAAATCGCGAGCCGATCCTTCCGTATCTGTCGCTTGCCGACGTGTACGTTTCTGCCAGCACCATCGAGGGCTTGCCCTTCAATATCATGGAGGCAATGGCATGTGGACTGCCGATCGTGATGTCGGACGTTAAGGGACAGCACGATCTGAAATCCGCGGACGATGAGGCGATTCTGTACCCGCTTGCCGATATGGATGCCTTTTGTGCTGCGGTGAAGGAGGCGTGCGGACGTGCGCGTCTTGGGATCGGCGCGTGTGCGTATCCCCAATTGGAGCAATACCGTTTGCCCTCCGTCCTGGAGGAAAATCTGAGCATTCTGTTGAGAGGAGAGAACCATGAAAACCAAGCTTGACCTGTTGCGGGAGTTTTACAGCGGGAAATGGTATCCCTTGATCGTGGCGGCGCTTGTCGTGATCGGAAACGGCGCGGGAATCGAGGTTCCGCTTTTCGCCGTTCTGGTTGCCACGTTTTTTGTCGGATGTCTGATCGCGTACGATTTCCGCTTCGCGCTGACGCCTTTTTTGTGCACCGTGTTCTTCGTGTCTCCGAAAAACGCGCCGAACATCACGGTGTTCCGCGAGCATTTTTCCAAGCCCTCGGTTCTGATCTCGTTGGTCATTTCCTTCGGACTTTTGGCAGCGGGAATTTTGATCTTCGTGATTCGCAACCGCCGCCGCAGAAATTCCATGCCGTGGAAGGGTTTTTTCCTCAGTATGGCGATCTGGTGCGTCGCATTGGCGCTCAACGGTCTTTTGAATCCCGCCTATACCGTTCAAAACTTCGTATACGCATTGAATTTCCCGCTGGTGCTTCTCCTGATCTATCTTCTGTTTGCACTCTACGTTCGCTTTGATGCCGGCGCGTTTGATTACTTCATGTACACCCTGATGCTTGCAGGCGTTGTGATCGCCGCGGAGATCGTGCTGCGGTATCTGTTTGGCAACGTGATCGTCGACGGTGCGATCGTCAAGGAAAATGTCGTGCTTGGGTGGGCTGTCTGGACGACGGCAGGCGGTATGCTCGCATTCGCCATGCCCGCATGCTTTTATTTCGCGGCAACACATCGGAACGGATGGGCATTTTACATCCTGGGGTTGCTGGAATTTTTCTGCGTTTTGCTTTCTCAAAGCCGTGGGGCCCTGTTGGTTGGCGCGGTCGTCTTGCTTATCAGCATCGTCGTTTTGTGCGTGTGGGGACCCAATCGCAAGGACAACCGCTGGATCACCCTGATCCTTGGTTTGATCGGGATGATCGGCATTGCACTGCTGTGGGATAAGGTCATTGCCGTTCTGCAAAATTTTCTGGAGCGCGGTTTTAACGACAACGGGCGCTTTGCGCTTTGGGAGGCGGGATGGACGAAATTCTGCGAGCATCCGATCCTTGGCGCGGGCTTTTACGATAACGGCATCGTGTCGGATTGGGATATCCAGATCTATCCGTTCTTCTATCATAATACCGTCATCCAGATGCTGGGCTCGGTCGGCGTCGTGGGACTTCTGGCGTATCTTTGGCACCGCTTCACGACCGTGCGGCGTGTCTTCCGAAAGCCTACGCTCTACAAGACCTACCTCGGGCTGTGTCTCCTTGCATGCATCGGATTTTGCATGCTGGACGTGATGTTTTTCATTACGTATCCGCTCATTTTCTATACGCTGATCCTGTTGTTTATGGAGCAAAGCGATGCTCCGAGAACATAACGAAAAGAGAGAAGCCGATTTGGCTTCTCTCTTTTCGTTATGACTCGTAATTTTCGATCAATGCGATCAATTCCCGCCAGGAGTTGAATACCATCCCTTCGGCAAGTGCGTCGCGTGCTTCCTTGGGGAGCGTGGAGACCTGAACGGCGATCGTGCGGATCAGGTAGCCGTCCTCGCTGTATACGCCGACCTGCCCGTTGGTTTCCTTGAGAATGAAACGGTTGTAAAGAACGTCCACGTTGGTCGACGGCTCCTCCGCAGGCGGCGTCTCGTCGGAAACACTCGTGTCTGGTACCTCCTGTAAAAGCGCGCCGAGTGAGGACAGGGAACTGACCACGGCAGAAGCCTTTTTCTGCCATGCGGCGGTTTCGTCCAGCGCATGCCGCATAATGACGAGCGTCGTGATCGAGAGAATGAGTGAGATCAGTAAAAGAAATGCACAAAGAATCGTAAATAGCTTGGTCGTATCCATAGAAATGCTCCTTTTTCATATTTTTGCAAACAGGGTAATGATAGCATTTCCCGTTTCGCTGGTTATATTCACATTAGCAAGGAAATACTATTTTTGAAAAGTAAGATCAAGGAGACGCATCATGCTACGGCAACGAAACAGAACGAAAAAAAGATTTCCGCTCCTGTGGTGTCTGATGTCCGCCGTTTTGCTCTTGGCACTTGCCGTGACGCTTTCGGCAGGACTTTACGTGGATATGCGCTTTGAAAAGGAGCTCCCACAGGAGCTGCTCGCGGTCAGCCCGATCCGCCGCTCACCGCGCTTTTTTGCGTACCGCTTCGAGGACAGAGCCAACCGCGTGGGAGCGGCATACGAGGTGACGGATACGGTATTTGCACAAAGGCAGAGTGCATACGTTCCTTACAGCGAGATTCCAACCGCACTGATCAATGCCTTTGTCGCGATTGAGGACAAGCGCTTTTTTGAGCACGAGGGGGTAGATTGGTATCGAACAGTGGCGGCAGGTGCGAATTATCTGCTTGGCTTTTCGGATCGCTTCGGCGCCTCCACCATCACGCAGCAACTGGTCAAGAATATGACGGGCGCGGATGAGATCAGCCCACAAAGAAAGCTGCAGGAAATGCTGTACGCGCGGGATCTGGAGCGGAGGCTCGACAAAACCGAGATCATGGAGCTGTATCTGAACGTGATCAGCTTTTCGGATCAGTGCACGGGTGTTGGCGCGGCGGCGGAGCATTATTTTTCAAAGCAGGTGTGTGAATTGACGGTTGCGGAATGCGCGACGGTGGCTGCGATCACAAACAACCCAACCTATTATAACCCGATCCGTTATCCCGAACACAATCTTTCGCGCCGAAATCTGATCCTTTCCGAAATGTATGCGCAAGGCTATCTTTCACAAGCCGAATACGAGGAAGCCAAGGCGACGCCGCTTGCTTTGCACGTCGATGACGTTTCCAATTCCGATGGCATCAATCCGTGGTACACCGATATGGTGATTGAGGACGTGATTCGGGATCTGATGCGGGAATATTCTATGAGCCGCGCGGCTGCAACGCACCTGTTTTACACGGGAGGCTTGCAGATCGATATGGCAATCGACGAGGAGATCCAGTCGATTGTTGAGCAATATTACCGTGAAAAAATACGCATGCCGCAAAATGCGGCGGGCGAATCGGCACAGTCCGCACTGATCGTCATCGACAGCCGAACGGGGGATATTCTCGGCGTTGCGGGTGCAGTGGGGGAGAAGAAGGGAAATCGCCTTCAGAATTTTGCTACGCAGACCCTCCGCCCCCCTGGCTCTACCATTAAGCCCATCAGCGTTTACGCGCCCGCCCTGGAAAAGGGGATCATCGATTGGGGGAGCGTCTACGACGACGTCCCCACCGACTTTGATGCGAACGGGCGTACCGCATGGCCCAAAAACGCGAATGGACTTTATCGCGGGCTGACGGGGATCCCGTATGCCGTGGCACATTCTACCAATACCGTCGCGGTTCGGGTGCTGGAGGACGTGGGCTTGCAGGAATCCTTCCACTATGCAAAGGAGCGCTTTCATCTGAGTAGTCTTTCTGCGGAAAAAGGGAAGAGCGATTGCGACGTGGCGGCACTGGCGCTTGGGCAATTGCAGCACGGCGTGACCTTGCGCGAGCTGACGACTGCCTACACCGCCTTTGCGGACGGAGGAGTCTACCACCCGTACCGTTCCTATTACCGCGTGACGGATGCGGACGGACGCGTGCTGCTCGCATGTCCCGACAGCTCGGAAACGGTTCTGTCGCAAGAAAACGCCGCGATCATGACCAAGCTTTTGCAAGGGGTGATTACGGAAGGAACCTCCTCCTCCGTCACTCTGCAGAATCTGACCGAGTGCGCAGGGAAAACGGGAACGACCAATCGGGATTGCGACCGATGGTTCGTGGGGTATACGCCCGATTTGATCTGCGGGGTGTGGTGCGGCTACGAGTATCCCGAGCCGATGGAGGGGAAGAACCTTTCAACGGGTATCTGGAACGCGGTCATGCGCGAGATCGTATTGCAAACAGACGGGCATCGGCACTTCGAGGTGCCGTCCACGCTGGTGCGCGTCAGCTATTGCGTGGATTCGGGCAGGCTTCCCACCGATGCATGCCGTGCGGACGCGCGCGGAGACCGATGCGCAACAGGATGGTTCGTGCGCGGGAAAGAGCCGCAAACCTTCTGCGATTGTCACGTTCTTTGCACGTACGATGTGGAAAACGGCGGCGTCAGCCACGGCTTTTGCCCCGAGGACTGCACGAAGCAGATCAGCTTGCTCCGTGTCGAGCGGCATTTTCCGAAAGAGATCTACGTTGAGGATTCCGCGTACGTGTGGCGTGGAGATCCTTGCAGGATGGAAGCGAATCCCAACACCGCGCAAGCCTATTTTGCAAAAGAATTAGAGGATTATTGCGGGATCTCGCGCAGAAAAGAGCCCTTCAACCGCTCTTGCACCGCGCATCCCGCGCCCGAGACAGAGCCGCGCGAGGAAGTGCCGCTTCGCGTTCCTTGGTCGGACGGATCGGATGAATAAAAGCGGTCGCACGCTCATACTGTGAGTGTGGGGATGCAAGAAACAAACGGCATCTCTTGGGAGGTGCTGTTTTGTATAAGAAAAAGTACGGAAACAGGAGCATCGGTGCTTGGCTGAGCATGGAAATGGATCGCTCCCGACCGATCGTGATGGTGCTTTGCGGAATCGCAATGTTGGCGGGAGGTATGATTGTTCGATTCACGGTCGGAAGTCCGCACCTGATGCTTCTGGCGCTTGGGATCGGCGGTGTCGTGCCGCCCGTCTGGCTGATGTCACTCCTTTGGTCGCTCTCCTTTCTCATTATCGGATGCGCGGCGGGCTTTGTCCTGGGCTATCGCGCGGGCGGGTGTGACGTGGAGAAATACAAGGGCGGGATGATCTTCGTTTTACTGGCGGTGCTGGAGCTTTGCTGGTATCCGACCTTGTTTGGCGCGGGCTTGGTCTTTCTCAGTGTTCTGGAGTGTATCCTGATCCTGTGCCTGTCCGTTGGCGTTACGGTCTGCTTTTATCGCGTCAGCCGCTTCGCAGGGATGCTGTTTTTATTGCATGACGTCTGGCTGATCTATATGCTGATTCTGAATTTCGCAGTCTTCTTTCACGCTTGAAGTAAGAAGAAAAATTACCATAACCTTTCATAAAACGAACGAAAAATTGTAAAAATTAAAAAAAATGACGATCGGGAGATTTTTTTTTGAAGAATACCTTTACAAATCGAAAAAAATTTGGTATACTATAATGCGTGAAAAAATTTCCCAAGCCCGTCGGTGCTCCCGAAGGGTATTAAAAAGGAGTGTGTAAGTATGAGCCGTATGGTCGGCACAGTATCCCGTGGCGTTCGCGCCCCCATTATCCGTAGCGGAGACGATCTTGCACAGATCGTAACCGCGTCCGTTCTCGAGGCTGCCCGTGAAGAGGGCTATGCCGTCAGAGACCGTGATATCGTCGCAATGACGGAGGCAATCGTTGCGCGTGCACAGGGAAACTATGCAACTGTTGATGATATTGCAGCGGACGTCCGCGCAAAATTCGGCGGAGAAACGGTCGGTGTCATTTTCCCGATCCTCAGCCGCAACCGCTTCTCGGTGTGCCTGACGGGTATTGCCAAGGGAGCAAAAAAGATTGTTCTGATGCTGTCCTATCCCTCCGATGAGGTCGGAAACCACCTGATCTCTCTGGACGTGATGGATGAAAAGGGGATCGATCCTTACCGTGACGTGCTCTCTCTTGCGCGTTACCGTGAGTGCTTCGGCTATGAAAAGCATCGTTTTACGGGTGTTGATTACGTCGAGTACTACGAAAAGCTGATCCGTGATGCGGGGGCTGATTGCGAGATCATTTTCGCGAACGATCCGCGTGCGATTCTGGCGTATACGGGGAACGTCCTCAATTGCGATATCCATACGCGTAAGCGTACCAAGAAAATGCTCAAGGCTGCAGGCGCTTCCATCGTGTACGGAATGGATGAGATTCTGAACGCTCCCGTGAACGGAAGCGGATATAACGAGCAGTACGGTCTGCTCGGCTCCAATAAGGCAACCGATACGCAGGTCAAGCTTTTCCCGCGCGACTGCCAGGCTTTGGTAGAGGATATTCAGGCACGCATTCTTGCCGCAACGGGCAAGCGCGTTGAGGTCATGGTGTACGGCGACGGCGCGTTCAAGGATCCCGTCGGAAAGATCTGGGAGCTTGCCGATCCGGTGGTCTCTCCCGCGTATACCGCAGGTCTTGAGGGAACGCCCAACGAGCTGAAGCTGAAGTATCTGGCGGATAACGATTTTGCGGCGCTGTCGGGCGAGGAGCTGAAGGCGGCAATCAAGGATAAGATCAAGGAGAAGGACGAGGACCTGTACGGGCAGATGGCCTCCGAGGGAACCACGCCTCGTAGATTGACCGACCTGATCGGCTCGCTTTGCGACCTGACCTCTGGCTCGGGTGATAAGGGAACTCCGATCGTTTATATCCAGGGATATTTTGATAACTATACCACCGAGTAAGCGGTGAAAAAAAGAACGGAGCGCCACGGCGACCTGCGATAAAGCAGGTCGCCGAACGATGTTTGCCCCCTACGGGCAAGTGATGCCGGCTTCGCCTTGTGATGAAGCCTTCGGCTGTGATGTGTGCCTTCGGCACAGTGGGCAAACATCACATCACTCGCGACCATCGGAAGCAACATCATTATGAGCTGTGCGAATAACATCACTTTTGCGCAAGCAAAAACATCACTTATTTACCACCCGAAATCAAAATACGGTATAACACACTACACCTTGCAGGCAAGGAAGTGTGAAAAACGGACGAGAAAATCTCGTCCGTTTTTCAATTTGATATGAAACTACTTTACGGTAGGTACCCCAAGCGTTCCGTTCTTTTGCCGTTTCGGGTAAAAAAATGCCGTTTTTTTCTCTTTATAATGAAAAGAATTGGTGTAAAAGCCTTGACAATAAAGGTAATGTGTGTTATAATTTAGGTAATTCATAAAAAGAATGGGAGAGAATCAAGATGAAACTTCAACGTAGCTCCGCTGTGATGCATGCCATCAAGCTGGTCTGCTTGCTCCTGATGCTGGTATTGATGCTGATTCCGTCTATCTCGATTTACACGGTAGACACCGAGGGGGAAAATCTGTCGGTGCTGTCTGTCTTTGTCAAAACGACGAACGAGAAATCGGCAGAAGCGGCAGGGAACGAGAACGCATACGTGCTCAACGTTCCGCAGCTTGCCATCGAAATGTGGGATTATGCAAACGACTGCAAGGATTTTGGCGCGACCATGGATACCGTCTCTCCTTCGCATGAGGCAATCGATCCCTACGGCTTGAGCGAAGAGCAGGCACAGTTCCACGAGGATATGAAGTTCAACCGTATGTTTATGGTAACGGCACAGGTCATCACGCGCGTTCTCAGCGTTCTGATGTTTGCCGCAATGGCACTGCTGATTCTCGAGATCCTGGCATCTGCCGCACATCTGGTATTCACCCTTCATCCCGACCTCGTTTGGGTAAAGAAAAAGAGCCCGATCGCGAATTTCTTCTTCTCGGGCGGTCTGTTCTCTTCGTATCTTGCTTGCTTCCTGTTCCAGTTCTGCATTCTCGGTGCTTGGAACCTGACGCTGGCAACCATGAAGGCAGGCTACCGCATGCAGATGGTGTTCCAAGGTGTACACTTTGCAATTGTGTGGGCGATCGTGTTCTGCGCATATGCGGTTGCGGTTCTCATCATGAAAAAGGTCTTTGCGCAGAAGATGCGCAGAGAAGCAGAGGCGGCTGTTTGGCTTGCCAACGAGGATGAGGCGTTTTCCGCAGAAGCAATTGCGAATGCCGAGGAGCAAAAGGCAGACACGGCAGAAGCAAAGGTCGAGGCTTGAGCTTGAAAAAGAATGGGAGAAACAGTTATGAATGAAATGGCATTGAAAATTCGCTCTCTGCTGAAAAAGATTCAGGCACCGTTGATCTACGTTGCGATCGCGATCGCAATGGTTGCACTGATCTTTGTTTCCTTCGAGGCGGATATGTGGCGTGCGGGCGTGCAGATGCCCTCGATCACGCCGGAGACCGAAACGGCAGTCGTAAGTCCTACCGAGGCGATTACCTTCTTCCCGCGCAATTTGATGCTGGTACAGCTTGCAGTGATCGTGCTGTCGGCAATCTATATGAAGATGACCTCCAAGTCTTATCAGATCGGTCTTTCTTTCCCCGAGCATAAGGTTGGATTCATCTTTTCCCTCGTAGCCCTTGCATTTGCAGTGCTTTGCGCAATTCTCCAGCTCACCTGGAAGAGCGCAGGTTCATGGCACATGGGCATCATGGTTATCTTGGGTATTATTTCCGCCGCATTGTTTATGGCGGTCGGCTTGTACATCACGCGTAAAGCAGGCTTGGGCAAGGTTGCAAAAATGCTGATCCCGTTGGTGGGCGGAATGACAGTCCTGGTTCCTACCTTCCAATGCGTTTACACCTTCTTTAAGACCTTCCTGATGCCGTATCCCTTCATTACAGTGTCCGACGGTACAATTCAGGCAATTCTGATCGGAGCTGCGATCCTCATCGGTTGCTTCCTTACCATGTTCTATTTGAAAACCAATCAGCTTCTGTCCGGCGTGCTGATGTCCTTGATCTGGGGACTGGCCGTTACGGCATTCCCGTTCTCCTCGATTCCCGCACAGGCAAGCATTGCCGTGTCCGACGAGGTGAAAGCAATGCTTGGTGTCGGTACCATTCAGCCGAACGCCAGCGGCGGTTATACCGAGGTTATTACGCTTTTGGGCGCAATTGCTCTGGCAGTGATCACCGTTGTGTTCCTGATCCTTTTGCTGGTCAGACAGGAAGCAGGCTATCCCTCTGATGAAGCGGCAGGGTATGAGGCACTCGTTCCTTCCGCAGAGGAGATCGTTGATACGAAATCCTTCCTTCGTTCCTCAAAGTCCCTGATTCTCGGGCTTGGCGCGCTGGTTGCAGTGGCGTATCTGATGTTCAGTATGGTGTGGAACAATTCGATCGATATCAGCAACATGATCATCGACGGCTTGGAGGGGTTGTTTAACGAAAACGTCGGTGCGTTCTTCCTGATGCTGGGTTTGTTGATCGGGTTCATCGTAGTGCTTGCTTTGGTGGGAGCTCCCGCGATTGCATTCATCCTGTTCTACAAGTCCCGTAAGAACGCCCACAGTCGTCAAAAGCCTGTCGCATGGATCTTCCTGAAGATCTTCATCTGCGCTTCCGCAGTGGTTGATCTTGTAATGGGGATTCTGGTGTTCGCTCCCGGCTTTTCCACCTTTATCACGGACATTTTGCCCCCCGATTTCTACATTTGGAATCACGTTTCCTCCGAAATGGTTGAGGCGATCAATCTGGGACTTTTGAATGGCGAACCCGCTTTGAGCTATGCGATCCCGTTTGCAGCTTTGATGTTTGTGTTCTGCGCCTACCACGTGCTTTCGTTCTTCGTTGTACTTGGTATGGAGAAGGACGCGAAGACGGGCGGCGAGATCAGCACCGAAACCAAGGTGATCAGCACGATTGTGATGATCCTGACGGGCTTGGTGGCAGGAGCGCTGTTTGCAGGTGCTCTGTGGTTCTACAAGACGGTCGATACGCTGGTGCTCCTCTTTACCGCGTTCGCTGTTCTGACAGCCGCAGAAACCCTCTACAAGCTTGCTTGGAGAAAGAAATAAAAACCAAACGGGCGGAGAAGTCTCCGCCCGTTTCTGTAGCAAAAGCTCGGCGTCCCCGCAATGCGCGGGGACGCCGAGCTTTTTTTATTGCTTTTCAAAGCGTTGTAGAATACGCTCGTAGGTCAAGCCGTAGCTTTGCGCAATATCGCGCGCATAGCTCTTTCCGTCAGGCTTTGCGCGTGTGATCTTGAAGGAGCGTTTGCCTTCTCCCTTGATCCCCGCTACCAGCGTGTCGATCGCAACACCGCCCGATTCCAGAGAACGGCGATTGATGTTGTCGATTTCAGCCGCAAGCTCGTGCAGGTGAGTGGAGAAAAGGCAACGGCATCCAACGTGTGCAAGACCACTGAGCACCTCTGCCGCGATGTAGGATGCCTCGTAGCTTCCCGTCGAGGAGAGAGATTCGTCCAAAAGCACCAGACTGTGCTTGGTGATGCAATCCAATATTTCACTCAAACGCGCGCATTCTTCACCTAAGCGTCCCTTGTCGATGGTGTCGTCCGCACCGGTCGGGAAGTGCGTATAAATGCCGTCTACCGGCGACATGACTGCACTTTTGGCGGGGACGTACATGCCCAATTGCAGCATGACCTGCGCAAGACCGATCGCACAGGTGATGACAGATTTACCGCCACGGTTCGGACCCGACAGTACGTAAATGGTCGCATTTTCGTCAAAGATCAGATCATTCGCAACGATCTCGTCCTCGATTTTAAGCGCAACACAGGGGTTGTAAAGCTCCACCGCGGAAAACGCCCGTTCCTCCATCGGACGGATCTCGGGAATGGTCAGGGCGCAGTGCTTCTTTTGCAGCTCACGCAGCATCGAGGTGCCGCGTACCAAAAATTCAAATTCAGGCATCAGATTGAGCAAAAACTCGGTGTTTTCCAGCACGTAGGTCTGCACGATCTTTTTCCAGGAGCGCAGGGAAGAACGATATACGTCGTTGATCGCGCTGTTGAACGCAAGCGAAAGTGCCATCTTTTGATTTTCAGATTGCTTCTTTCCAAAGGGAACAAGATTCGCAATACAGGTGTAGTTATCGTTCTTGAAGTTGAGGCGCAGGATCTTGTCCAGCACGTCACCGGACTTAAAGGATTCCGCGTTGATGGAGAGTACTCCCGCTGAGGAGGGGCGGAGCTGTGCGTCAAGGTTCACGCCCACCGTCACGCTTTTGATCTCGCGCACGCGCTGCGTCAGCTCGCTCAGCTTTTCGTTCAGCTCACGATAATAGTCACTTTCCGCCAAGGTTGTGATCAGATCGGTCAGAGCTGTAAAGGCGGGGCTTTTCAATTCGCCCTTGACTGCCGTCAAGCCCTCGTGCAGCACCTTGACACTAGAGACGTAAAGCTCGATCTCCGTAATACTGGAGAGGTAATCGTCGGTGTCACCGTTGTCCGCCTCCAGCCGACGCAGCTCCATGATATCGTTGAGAATCGGTACCAGGCGGTTGAGCATGTTGGCAAGCGACTCACAGCGAAGCATATCGTCAAAGGTTGCGATGCGGTAGAGAATGACCTCGGGCTCGGTGGTAAAGAACTCGGAGAGGTCGCGATTCTTCAATTGAAAGACTTCCAGAAGCCCAAGCTCCTGTAGAGTGAACAGGTCGATATCGGGAACGCACTCACCGCGTTCGTGACGGCGGCGCATCTCCTCGCTCGGATAGATCAGACTGAATTCATTGAAATCCATTTGGTAAAAGGATCCTTTCCTATATTTATATCCAGTATACCACAAAAAACGAAATTCGTCTATAGCTGATACAAAAAATTTGCAATTTCTGCGCTTTTTCCGAAATGCGCATTGACCTTTTGAGCATTTTATGGTACAATAAGTGCAGAGAAGACGGGAGGTGAAATGGTGAATCCCATGCAATTTGAAGTGGATTACGGAAGGGTTCCGTATACGTTTTTGACGCGACAGCGTATCAGCAACGTGTGTGAGCTCCTTTGGTCAGACGAGGTTTGCGGCTTGCTGCGCCTGTGTGGAGCCGAGGAACACAAGATCGGCGAGGTTGCCTCGGATTACGAGCGCTTTTCCGCTCTTTGTAAAGCACTTCCCATGCTCAAGAGGCATCCGATAAAGCAAGCCGTCACCGACCTCCTTAAAACACATTTTGCCGTCTCCGAACAGCCGTGCGACATTACTTGGCACACCGTCGCGCAAGCGCTGGAGGAGCGGGAATCTGCTCCGACTGATTTCCTTCCGAGGGAGCCTGTTTCCTGCCTGCTTTCCACTATCGCTCTTCCGCCTCTTCCATCGCATATTTCGCCCATGTTGGATGCGGAGGCGCTTTTGCATGCTTCCACCAATGCCTTGGAGACTTGGCGTGAGGAGCTTCGACAAACACTCCTGCGTTTCGTCCGTGCGGGCTGTCATACCGTGCGCTTCCTTTTGCCTGCTTCGTACACCTTTACCGCGCCCACCGTCTACCACGTGCAAGAAGCGTTGGGGATGAAAAAGCGAACGCTGGAAACCGAGCATTTGTTGCGTTCGCAGCTCTTCCGCGAGCTTTGTACGATTTGCCGTGACATGTCCGTGCGTTTGCTCCTGCACCTTTCGTGCGCAGGGGAGGAGGCAGTAGCACTTCTGCGCTACGCAGAGGAATGTGTGGGCTTGCCGCACCTGTATTGGTCTGCGGATGGACGCGCGAACGACGTGCTGCTGCGCTTTCAGATGCAAGCGCATGAAGCCCCCGTCTATTGGGTACTTCGCCTCTCAGACGTGCCGTCGGACGTAGAGCTTGAAACGGTACTGGCATGCGTTGCCGCGCGATATCCCATCACGCGTTTACGCTTCGTGTGTGATTGCGATCTTCGGTTGCTTCCCACAGCGCGCGCAAGACTTGCCGAAGCGCTACAAAAAACCTTGTAAAAAACGAAAAAATCTCTTGAAAACCCTCGATTCTTATGCTATAATATAAAAGATAGAGATTCTTCCATGAAAGGATGTTGCAGATGAACTCTTTGTTGAAGAAAAAGTTGCCGCTGATTATGGCGGTCGTTGCCGTTTTGTGTATCATTGGCGCTATTTTGGTGTTTGTGTTTCCCGTGCGCCTTGCCAACGCTACCTATAAGGTGGTTCTTGGCGTTATCATTGCTGTTTTGATGCTACTTTTGGCGGGCTTGATCTTCTTCTATCTCTGGCTTTGCCGCGATAAGGAGCCCAATTTCTTCCTGTTCGACCGCCAGAAAAAGCGCAATATTGGCGTGGACGAGCTCACCTTCAAGTTTGCGAACGAGCGCTTGACCTTCCTCCTGACGACCGTCAGTGAGTCTGCCGAGGAGCTTTGGACGCAGGACGTGCTGGAGAACGAGCTCAAGCTGGGATACCGCAAGGTTTACCGCCCGCTTATCGCCTACAAAATGCTTTACGACCTGGCAGACAAGAACCTGGATGATTATTGGAATTATCTGCTCACCGCAACGCCCGAAACCGTCCATTCCATCGCGCAGGCGCTGGCACAGGCAGGGGAGACCGAAATGGTCAAGGCGTTCCGCTTCATTATGCAGAACTACCGTGAGGAGCCCGCTAAGATCCGCAACTTCGTCATTGGAAATCAGAAGTACATCCGCGGCAGAATCATGGCGTACATCAAGCGCAATATCGAGCTGTTCTACTAAGATAAAAAAAAGAAGCTTTCACTGGAAAGCTTCTTTTTTTGAATCGATCAGAAGATCGGGTAGCCTGCGTTGGTGTGTGCTTCGATCAGGTCGTTACACAGAGAGACGATCTCGTCAGTGGAGAGCTGAGCACCCGTGTGCGGATCCATCATTGCAGCCTGATACAGCGTTTCGCGCGAGCCTGTGTGCGCAGCCTCAATGGTCAGCATCTGTGTGTAGATGTTCGAGGCGTTCATTGCCGCCAGCTGCAAGGGAAGATCTCCGACGTAGGTGGGAGTGATGCCGTTGTTGTCAACCAGACAGGGAACCTCAACACACGCAAGATCGGGCAGGTTGGAGATGCATCCGTGGTTGATCACGTTTCCGCCGATCTTGTAAGGCGTGTTGGTCCAGATCGCCTCCATAATGCGGGAAGCGTACTCCATGGATCTTTCATGCAAAACCTTGCCGCCGTTCATGATCTCTTCCTTTCGGTTTGCCCACTGCTCAATGTTTCTGATACAGCGGCGCGGATATTCGTCCAGCGGAATGTTGTATTTTTCGATCAGATCATCGCGCCCTGCCTTGATAAAGAAGGGATTGTATTCCGCATTGTGTTCACTACTCTCGGTGCAGTAGTAGCCCAGCTTTTCGATATAATCGTAACGAACCATATCGTTGTGCTTTTCGGTTGCGTTCTTTTCCTTTGCGCGACGGCGGATCTCGGGGTAGAGGTCGTTTCCGTCCTTGTCGGTGATCTCAAGCAGCCAAGCCATGTGGTTGATACCCGCGATCTTGGTCTTGCACCCCTCCAACTTGTCGCTCATCCCCACGCCGTTGAGCAGGTCGCGTGCACAAATTTGTACACTGTGGCAAAGACCTACGGTCTTGACGTTCGTGTAGCGTTGCATGTATCCAGCCAGCATTGCCATGGGGTTGGTGTAGTTGAGAAACCATGCATCGGGACAAACCTCTTCAATGTCCTTTGCAAAGTCCTTCATCACGTGGATGGTACGCATCGCGCGGAAAATACCACCGATGCCGAGCGTGTCTGCGATGGTCTGGCGCAGACCGTATTTTTTCGGAATTTCAAAGTCAATGATCGTGCAAGGATCATAAAGTCCCACCTGAATGGCATTGACTACGAAATCCGCACCGCGAAGCGCATCCTTTCTTTGTTCAACCCCGAGATACTTTTTGATGATTGCCCGTCCCTCGTTGATGGTGTTGTTCATGGCATCGATCATCAGGTAGGATTCTTCAAGGCGATCCTTATCAATGTCGTAAAGTGCGATCTCCACGTCGTGGAACGCCTCGCACATCATCGTGTCGCCAAGCACGTTTTTGGAAAATACGGAGCTGCCCGCTCCCATAAATGTAACCTTCATTTTGCTGTTTCCTTTCATAAGATAAGTGATGCTCGCTCAGTGGGAGCATTCTTGCAGTTATTATACCTGTTTTTTTACAAAAAATCTATTGCATTATGTGCCGAAAATATGGTATAATGTAACATCATCAAAAAAGGAGAACCGCTATGAGTGATATCGCACTGATCAACCGTCATTTTACCGAGCTCAATCCAATGACAGTCGGGGAGGAGGCGTGCGCCCCGGGCCATCAATTCGGTCCCGCCGTCCGTGATTACACGCTGATCCATTTCATCGTACGTGGAACGGGATATTTTTCTAGCGGCGGAACGACCTATACACTGCATCCGGGAGAGGCGTTTCTGATTCGTCCGGGAGAGATCACGGTCTACCATGCGGATCTTCAGGATCCGTGGCATTATCAGTGGGTGGGCTTTGACGGCACGTTGAGCGAACGGTTTTCCAATCTTCCGCCCGTGTTTTCGTATTCCAAAAACTGGGTCGAGGAGATGCTGCAGGCGTATGAAGCAGACGGGGTTGGGGAGTATCGGATCGCGGGATTGTTGTTTGGGATGTATGCTGAGCTCTTCGCTGTGGAGAAGCCGCAGAATCACTATGTCCGACGGGTGCAGAACTACGTCAACACCCTGTATATGCAGCCCTTGCGCGTAGAGGAGATCGCGGATACCATGAGTCTTGACCGCCGCTACCTCTCCCGCTTGTTCAAGGAACGGGTCGGCATGACCGTTCAGGAATACCTGATCCACGTTCGGATGGAGGCGGCGAAGAAGCATTTGTCAAAAGGTGCCTCGGTCGCGGAAGCGGCACAGCTCTGCGGGTATGAGGACGTTTGCAATTTCTCCAAGATGTTCAAGCGCCTCTTCGGTATCAGCCCCGCACAATGGAAAAAGAGCCTTTGAAAGGCTCTTTTTTCAATTCTGCTTTTGAACACTCTTGTATTCATCGTAATAGCGGTAATAGGGACACGCCTGATGCTTTTGCGTCAGGAAACGAACCATTTCATCCTCGTCTAAATTCATCTGACAGGTGTAGGTATCCCAATCCTCGTCGTAATCGTAAAATACGCAGTCGTCACAGCTGGTGGCGGTTTTTTTTGCTTCCATTCAAGGGTCTCCTTTCGGCGTGCTCGCGTTCTCTTAATCTTACCACATTTTTGCGCGGTTGTCAATTTACTTTATTAAATTTATGGAAGAAAATTGAAATAATCGTTGACAAACGTCGAAAAGCATGGTATACTGAAACTATCTTAATTTGGCTCGATTTTATAGTAAAAGTGCCAAAAGAAAGGAAAAAGACTATGTCAAAAATGCAAAAAATCATTTTGGCGATCGCATCTTTGGTGATCGTTGTGCTCCTGGTCGTAGCGGGTGTTACGGGCGGCGCGGCGAAAACCAGCAACTGCGTCGACTGTCATTCGACGGGTGTTTCCACGCAAGTGACCTGTGACGATTGCCGCAAGACCGCAAGCCTGTCGGGCTCTTTGGAAACGGCTGAGGCGTGCACGAATTGCCAAAACATGACCACGGCTCTTGCGCGTGTAGATTGTCCTGCGTGCGAGGATGGGAAGGATTGCTCCGTTTGTGAAGGCTCGGGGTGGTGTGAGCGCGTGGCGTGCGAGGAATGCCGCCCGCTGATCAGCGTGTACGATACGTTGGAGGAAGCGGCGACCTGTGAGGTCTGCGAGGAAAACGAGACCACGGGCGTGATGAAGGTGGATTGCGGCACGTGCGAGGGCGAGACGAAGGTCAGAGGTAGCTTCTGGGCGCTTCTTCCTCCGATCATTGCCATTGGACTGGCACTTATTACCAAGGAGGTCTACAGCTCCTTGTTCATCGGTATCCTGTCGGGGGCTTTGCTGTATGCAAACTTCAATCCGCTCAAATCGGTGGACGTGCTCCTGAATGACGGCTTGATCTCTGCAGTTTCCGGAACGGCGGGCATCTTCATTTTCCTGGTCGAGCTGGGGATCATCGTTGCGATGATCAATAAGGCTGGTGGTTCTGCGGCGTTCGGACGTTGGGCACGAACCCATATCAAATCCCGTGTCGGCGCGATGATTGCAACCTTTTTCTTGGGCGTTTTGATCTTCATCGACGACTATTTCAACTGCCTGACGGTGGGATCGGTCATGCGTCCCGTGACCGATGCGCACAAGATCTCCCGCGCAAAGCTTTCGTATCTGATCGACGCGACAGCTGCCCCCGTTTGTATGATTGCTCCGATCTCCAGCTGGGCGGCGGCAGTTTCCCAGTATGCGGAGGATGGACAGGGACTGAACCTCTTCATTACCGCAATTCCGTTCAACTTCTATTCGCTCCTGACCTTCGTCTTTATCATCGCGATCACAGTCATGGGCTACGACTACGGCTCGATGCGCATCCATGAGTACAATGCGCAGCATCACGGTGACCTGTACACAAGTGGCGAGCGGAGCGAGCCGGAGGCAATGGAGCCTGCGGAAAAGGGAAGAGTGATCGACCTGATCCTCCCGATCGTCGTGCTGATCGTAGCTTGTGTGTTTGCACTGGTTTATAACGGCGGTATTCTGAGCGGTTCTGATTTCGTTACCGCATTCGGTGATACCGATGCGACCGTCGGACTTCCTTGGGGCGGCCTCATCGCCCTCGTCATTATCATGATCTATTTTGCGCTCCGTCGCCTGATGAATATGAAGGCAATGATGCATTGCATCCCCTCAGGATTTATCGCAATGGTACCCGCGATTCTGATTTTGACCTTCGCAACGGCGCTCAAGGAAATGACTACGATTCTCGGCGCAAAATATTTTGTAGCGGATCTGATGTTCAACGCGGCAGCAGGACTGAACAACTTCCTGCCTGCAATCATCTTCCTGGTTGCCTGCGTTCTGGCATTTGCAACAGGAACCTCTTGGGGAACCTTCGGTATTCTGATCCCGATCGTGACCTATATCTTCCCGTCGGGTTCCACGCTGATGATTATCGGTATTTCCGCTTGCTTGGCAGGCGCTGTGTGCGGTGACCACTGCTCGCCCATCTCGGATACGACCATCATGTCCTCCGCGGGCGGCGGCTGTAACCACCTCAACCACGTTTCGACGCAAATGCCGTATGCTATTACGGTTGCTGCGATCTCCTTCGTGATGTACGTCATTGCGGGCTTTGTCCAGAACGCATGGATCTGCCTGGCAATCGGTACGGTGCTGACGGTCGCAACCCTGTTTGTGATCCGCGCCATCACGAAAAGAAGACCAATTCCCGAAAAGTAAAAAAGAAAAGGGAGCTTCCTTGTGAAGCTCCCTCGATTTTTATCTCATCTCTTCAATATGATAAATATAATCCAACGAACGCAGCGCCTCAATGATCTGGCTGTGCGTTTTGTATTTTTTCAGTTCTCGGCTGCTGATCGAAATCGCAACCGAATACACGCTCAACCCGGAGTTCTGATATGCGGTATTTGCTTCAATATCGTCAATTCGCATACCGAGCTCGCGGATTGTAGTAACGAAATTCTGCAAGTATGCAATATTCTTCAGCTCCAGATGCACCTCAAAATGGTTGGAGCGGTTTTTGAGGTATCTCTCGATCTTAGGGAAGAAGGAAAGACTGCAGAGCATTGCGAAGAACGCGACCAGCGTAACCGTGTAGAAGCCCGCGCCGATGCAAAGACCGAGGATCCCGCATGCCCAGAGCGCCACAGAGGTCGTCAGCCCCTTGATCTGGTTACGGGAGCTGTACACAATGGAGTTGACCGTAATAATCGCCAAGCCGATCATGGCGGCAGCAGAGACCAAATACAGCCCGCTTGCCATGCCTCCAAGTAAATAGAAATCCAGAAGCATTGCGATACAGGTCGCGAGTGCGACCACCATAAAGGTACGAAGCCCTGCGGAATGGCGCTTGCTGGAGCGTTCGCATCCAAGAATCGCGGCAAGGATCAGAGCGAGTGCCACGCGTAGGATCACGGTGTAAAGGTTCAGTTCGGTAGCCCAAGCACCGAGTAGCTTTGCAATGGGATCGATCATATGTATGTCCTCCTTGTTTTATCGCCGCCGTCCGAAACGGCGGTCGTTTGGATGGATCGGCTTGTATTGCTCCTCAGCCGCCTCCGTAAATGCATCCTCATTTTCCTGGTTCAGTGCTCCAACGGGAGGAATGTGCTCTTGGATTCGCTGGATCCGCTCGATCAGAAGCTCGACTTCGGTCTTCTTCTCGCCCGTGGCGTGCGTTTCCTCCACCGCCACCAGATCCTCCAGTCGATCGGAGTAGGAGCCCGAAAGGTAGAGTGAGAGCTTGGCGCAAACGGGACCGACCAGCTCGTAGAGAATAGAGGAGGCAAGGATAATGGTTTCAAGCGCCATACCGCTCTCGCCGCCCAATTCACGCGCCCCCATCGCGGCAAGACCGATCGCAACTCCCGCCTGCGGGATCAGAGCAAGCCCGATGAAATTGCGTGTCCGAGCAGGCTTTCGCACGCTCAAAGAGCCTAAAAACGCGCCTGCGTATTTTCCAATGATGCGAACCGTAAAGTAGAGAAGTCCCACCACGATCAAAGGAGTCGTACCGATGGAGGAGAAGGAGGCGAACAGCGAATCCAGACGGAAGTTGACGCTGGAGCGCACGAAGAAGAGCAAGAGGATCGGTGGGCTGAAGTAATTGAGCTGCTTGAAGAGCTTGTCGTCGCCCGTAAGATTGATGTACACCGTTCCCATGGACATGCATCCGAGCAGAGGAGAGACGTCCAGAAGTGTGCAGATGCCGCAAAACGCGAACAGAAGCGCCAGGGAAATGATCAGGCGGTTATCGGTCGAGCGTTTTTTTGTCATCAGGAATTTCATGAGAAAGCCAAACACACCGCCAAGGAGCAGGATCGCAATGTTGGTCAGGATCGGAAGCAGGATGTCGGCAGGCTGAATGCGGCTGCCGGAATTGAGCGCCACCGCAGCGGAGATCGCAATGCTGTAGGCAAGGAGCGCTACGATGTTGTCAAGCGCCACGACCTGCAAAAGGGTGTTGACGAAATCTCCCTTTGCACCCGTTTGTCGGATCGTCATCATTGTGGAAGCGGGGGCGGTTGCCGCCGCGAGTGCTGCCAGTACGATGGAAAACGCCAGCTGCAGATGCAGGATCAGGTAGGCGAACACAAATACGAGCACGGATGCGACGCACGCCTCGAAAAGGGTGATCACCACAACCTTAGCGCCGTTTTTTCGGAGCACGGAAAGACGGAAGAATTCTCCCGTGCTGAACGCGATCAGCGCAAGCGCAATATCCGAGAGAAAATCCATTCCCTCCACGACGGTTGCGGGGATCAGATCCAGACAGTAGGGACCGATCAGGATTCCCGTGATGATGTAAGCGGTCACGTTTGGCAATCGCAATCGCTTGGTTACGCGCGTCATGGCAAAGCCGAAGAACAGCATGCAAGCCACTGAAATGATAACCGAAGCGGCAGGGGAGAGATTCTGTAAAAGCTGATTCATACGTGCTCCTTTCCTTTGTAAGATTTGTCAATTATAGCACAATATATGAAAAAAATCAAGTCTAAAATGAAAAGACAACAGAATTTGCACAATTTTCACACAAAGGCTTGCAAGTTTGCAAAAAAAGGCGCAAACGTATTCGTTTTGGTGGAATGCCCTTGACATTTTTTTCCGAATGGTGTAAAATAGTAGCGTTTGATGGAAAGGGTGGGGCTTATTATGGAGATCTTTTATTCCGCACTGGGGCAGACCGTTTATCTGTTCCTTTTGATATTGATCGGATTCGTGCTGACCAAAACGAGGATCATTCCACAGGACGCGGCAAAGGTGTTGGCAAAGCTGGAAAACTGGGTGTTTATCCCCGCGCTTATGCTCAAAACCTTTATGGATGATTTTACCGTCGACCGTTTGGCGCATTCGGGAACCGTCTTTCTGTTCAGCGCCGCGTTTTTGATCGTCATCGTTCCGATTGCGCTCCTTGTCTCCCGTCTTCTGACCCGTGATCCCTTCACGCGTAACATCTTTACGTACGGCTTGGCGTTTTCCAACTTCGGCTATATGGGAATCTCTGTCGTGGCGGCGGTTTTCCCGCAGTACGCAAGCGATTATCTCGTCTTTACCATGCCGCTCTATATTCTGATCTATCTCTGGGGCGTTCCCACGCTTCTGATGCGGGAGGAGAAGACGTCCTTGGTGCAAAGCCTCAAAACGCTCCTGAATCCCATGTTTATCGGCATGTTCATCGGCATGGTGATCGGTCTTGCCACCTCGCTTCTGCCCGAGATCACGATCCCCGCAGCCGTACAGCCCCCTCTAAATGCACTTGACAACGTGATCACCGCGCTGAAGAACTGTATGTCTCCCGTTGCAATGCTGCTCACGGGTATTACGGTCGCAAATATCGATTTCAAAAAGACCTTCTCAAGCGTACGGATCTACGCGGTAACCGCTGTGCGATTGCTTGCGATCCCGCTCGCGTTTCTGGCGATCTTCAAGCTGATTCCATGGCTTTCGGAAAATCTGTTCGTTTGCTTGATCGCCTCCCTTGCGATGCCGCTGGGCCTCAACACCATCGTGATACCCAGTGCTTACGGGAAGGACGTTTCGGTGGCGTCTGGCATGGCGCTCTTGTCGCACCTGCTGTCCTGTGTTACGATTCCGATCGTCTTCCTGTTTCTATAAAAAAAGACTCAAACGCAATTTGCGTTTGAGTCTTTTTCTTTATCCGTTATAAGGATTTTCCGCGGCAGACGCGCGCATCGCGGCAATGACCTGTCGCGGGTGCTTGGCGCCAAACACGGCAGAGCCTGCCACAATGATGTTGGCACCTGCCTGCGTAGCAAGGGCGACGTTGTCGGGCTTCAAGCCGCCGTCCACTTGGATGTCAAGCTTCAGTCCCTGACTCTCTGCATAGCGGCGTACTGCGCGAACCTTGTCCAGCGTTTCGGGAATCAAGGATTGCCCTCCAAAGCCGGGTACTACGGTCATGATCAATGCCATATCGATTTTGGAGAGGTAGGGAATGATCTCCTCCACGGGAGTCGCGGGAGAGATCGCCAAGCCGCAACGCACCTCGCGCGCACGGATCGCATCCAGCGTCTTTTCCACGTTTTCACAGCTTTCCAGATGAACCGTGATCAGATCAGCGCCTGCCTTGACGAAATCGTCGATGTACCGAATGGGCTCGTTGATCATCAGGTGCACGTCGAAGATCAGCTTGCTGTGCTTGCGCAGAGCGGCGATCACGGGAGCGCCGAAGCTGATGTTCGGAACGAAAGCGCCGTCCATTACGTCCAGATGCAGGTAGTTCGCGCCTGCACTTGCAATGCGCTTGACGTCGCTTGCAAGGTTGGCAAAATCAGCCGCAAGAAGGGAAGGAGCAATATAGATCATAGCAGTGATCCTTTCTGAAATTGAATTTTGGCGAACCGAGCGGAATTTTGTCAGATTCTGCAATCGGTTGCATATACTGTTACAGAAAACCCGCACACAGGGCGCGACAGGGAAGTGGAAAATCTTGGACGTCAGGAATCGAGAGCCGTGACTTGTGTGCTTGATTGAAGGAGGAGGCAGACCGCGTGTGCGGCAATGCCAAGCTTTTCTCCCGTAAAGCCCAAATGTTCCTCGGTCGTCGCCTTAACGCTGATGCGACCTACGTCAACCGAAAGGGTTTGCGCGATCGTCTCACGCATCGCGGGAATATGGGGAGCGAGCTTCGGCGCTTGCGCTAAAACCGTCGCGTCGACGTTTCCGATCTGCCATCCTCTTTCGCGGATCAAATCGGCAACTACGGACAAAAGACGGCAGCTATCAGCCCCCTTGTACTGCGGATCGGTGTCGGGGAAATGCTTGCCGATATCACCGAGCGCCAAGGCGCCCAGCAGTGCGTCTGCAATGGCGTGTAGCAGCACGTCCGCATCCGAATGCCCAAGCAAGCCCGTCTCGTGGGGGATCTCCACACCACCTAAGATCAATTTTCTGTCGGGAACCAAGCGATGCACGTCGTAGCCGTGCCCGATACGCATATCCTGTATCATTTCGCACTCCTTGCTCTGGCTTCCAGAATGGCTTTTGCAATCGGAAGATCGTCTGGTGTGGTGATCTTGATGTTTGCACGCCCACATTCTACAAGGCGAACGCGATAGCCCAGATGCTCGATCAGCGAGGCATCGTCCGTTACGGTAAAGTGATCGGTCTCTGCCCTGGAAAGCGCCGCCTGATAGAGAGCCGTGTGAAAGACTTGTGGGGTTTGTACCTGCCAAAGCCCCGTGCGATCCACCGTTTCGGTTACGTTACCAAGCACCGTTGCGCGTTTGACCGTATCACTGATCAGGTGCGCGGCGCAAGCCGCCTTCGTGCGGTACGCCATCAGGCAGACCTTGGTGATCTGCGCGGGGGTGATCAGACAACGCGCGCCGTCAGCGATCGCAACGTATTTGACGTCAGCACTCAGCTTGTCCACGCCGCGCTTGGCGGATTCCTGCCGCGTGCTTCCGCCGCCAACCAGGCGGCAGAGCTTCGTAATTCCGTACTGCTTGCGCATTTGGTAAACCGTATCGAACTCCTCTGGCTTCGTCACAACCACGATTTCCGCGATCAAGGGGCACTGCTGATAAGCAAGCAGTGTGTGTGCCAGAACGGGCTTGCCGTTCACCTCACAAAGCTGCTTGTTCATCTTTCCCATGCGGGTAGAGGAGCCCGCGGCGAGGATCACCGCGGCGGTTTTGCTGTCGGGTGCGTTCTTTTGTACGAATGCAATGAGCTTTTTCAATTGACTCATGTCGGTTGCCCTTTCTGATAGATTCGGGTAGGGGATCAGTTTGCGCGCTCGGATTCCTCGATCGCCGTGATCATATCCACGCGGCGCTGATGCTTGCCGCCTTCAAATTCCGCGTCGATAAAGCTGTCGACCAGATCGCAAGCCAAGCCCATTCCAACGACACGCTCACCGAAGCACAGTACATTTGCGTCGTTGTGCATGCGGGTCAGGCGCGCGCTGAAGGTGTCCGAGCAAGCGGCGGCGCGAATGCCGCGATGCTTGTTTGCCGCCATGGACATGCCAATGCCCGTGCCGCAGATCAGAATGCCGAGCTCGGTTACGCCGTCCTGCACGTTCTTGCAAACGGCATGCGCAAAGTTGGGGTAGTCACAGCTGTCGGCAGAGTAGGTTCCAACGTCAATGACCTCGATCCCGCGCGCTTGCAGATGCGCGATCACCTTGCCCTTGAGCTCGAACGCCGCGTGATCGCAGCCGATGGTAATCTTGTTGGTTTTCATAGTGTATCCTCCCGATCGTTTTATATTCCGGTATCGATCCCCATGCGTTCCGCGCGCTCACGCTCAGCCTGAGAGAGGCGCAGATAGGTGGGGGATAGGTCAGTGTCCTGTGTGCGCACACCGCTGTGATAAGCCGCCAGAGCGACCTGTGAAACGGAATACGCACTTTGCTGGCGCATTTGCGTCGGCACGGGAATGATCTCGTGCGTCAAAAGCGCCTCGGTAATCTCGTAGCCGTCGCCGCAGAGGCGAACAGGCTCACTGTATGATAAAAGAAGCTGATCTAATTCCGCGATGGCAATGGCGCTGTCGGGCATCAAACGCTCAAGCGTTCCGCCTTGCGCGCGGAAGAGTGCGGTGTAGACCTGCTTGCGCCGCGCATTCATCACGGGGCAGATCAGCCCGTCCGTCGCGCGAAGATTATATGCCAACGCCTCTAAAGTGGAAACACCGATGCAGGGCTTCTGCGTGCCGAACGCCAAACCCTTGACGGTAGCGGCGCCGATGCGCACGCCCGTGAAGGAGCCGGGCCCCGCCGAAGCGGAAAACAGATCGATATCATTCGGTGTCAAGGAGAAACGCCCGAGCAAAAACTCCACCATCGGAAGCAGGGTTTCGCTGTGCGTGTTTCCGTTATTGATCGTGATCTCGCCCAATCGCTCCGCGTCCTCACAAAGGGCAACGGAAGCCACCTGCGCGGTACTGTCGAGTGCCAGTATTTTCATCTTATTCCTCCGGGAAGCTCCGAATGGAGATTTTTCTTTGGTCGGGCAGATCGGCGTTCGTTTTTTCAATCGTGACGCGAACGTATTCCTCGGGGATCGCGTAAGGGATCTTTTCGCTCCATTCCACAAGGCAGATCCCCGCGCGCATCAGGTAATCGTCAAAGCCGATGGAGAGCAGATCATCCTCACTCTCAATTCGGTACATATCGAAATGAAACAGAGAGAGGGGATGGGCACGATATTCGTTGACCAGCGCAAAGGTGGGGGAGCGAACGATGGAGCTCGGGGCGAGAACGGAAGCGAAGCCCCTGACAAATGCGGTTTTGCCGACGCCGAGGTCTCCGTAGAGCGCTACAAAGCGCGGCAAGGTCGCATCCTGTAAAAAGGTCTGCGCCAACGTAGCGCCGCATTGCTCGGTTTCTGCCACCGTGGAGGTGTAAAGGGTTTGTTCGATATTCATAAGAGCACCTCCTGATCATTCTTACCTATTAGTATAGCATATTTTTCAGGCTTTGTAAAGCCCCGCGCGGGATTTTTATGCGCCGAAGCCTTACTGCTTTTCGCTTTTTTTGGTGTCGCGGTAGTCGGGAAGAGATTGCTTCGAGCCGTCTGGATACTGAATGACCGTATTGTCAAGAATCCCACGGAAGGAAGCGCGGAATTCTGCGAGATATTCCTCGCGCAAAAGCTTTTGCTCCGCTTTTTCCGCGTCTGTCAAGCCCTCGGACTTGGATTTTTTTGCCAACGCGTTGATGCGTTCCAGCTTTTCCTTTTCCATTTTGAAAGACTCCTTTCCATTAAATCAAGAAAATTGTTCCGACGTCGGTCGGAGCAAGGGATTTTGGGGTGAGAAGACGGTATCCGTGCGCCTCGCAAAACGTGCGCATGCGTTCAACGTCGGGATAATACTCGGGTGATGCGCCGAAATACAGCTCCCGCGTGCCTCCGTATGGGGCAAATGAGGCGCAACCTCCGGGGAAGCCGTAATCGTACCCGGGGAGCGCGATGCCGCCGCTTTGTAAGCGCAGCACCTCCAAGCCGTTTTGCCGTGCGGCGCGCTCAATCGACGCGTCCGCCGTCATAAGAGCGTGATCGCCCACGGGAATGACCGAGCATTTTGCGTACCCCTGTCTGACGGGGCAGATCCGATAATCCTTGCGTGCGGTAATCCTTTTTGCGGTCGCGTTCGGCAAGCAAAACAGATACTTTCCGACGGGTGCGGCGTTGAGCAGAACGTCAAACGGATATTCGGTTCGATATTCTTCCGCTACCGTACGGATGTTTTTTTGAGAGACCTGTGCAATCTGTTCCAATTCCCGTGCAGCGATCCTTGCGTAGCTTTCGGTCACGTAAATCGCATCCGCCGCGAAAAAGAGCAGCATATCGGGGTGCGCGGAAACGGGAGCGGGAAGTGCGGGGTGCGGTGGGATGCACAGGACACTGTTTCCCTGCGAAGCGATCCAATCCGTGAGCGCACGCGGAGCACGGCAGTCCAGAACAGCGAGCATTTCAAATCTCCTTCGCTTTAGAAAATAAAGGGCAGACACTTTTGTGTCTGCCTTACTTTATTTGCACAGGGCTCAAGCCTTTTTCATGGTGCGCAGGCAACGGGAACAAACGTAGATCGCTTTGTCGCCTTCCACTTTTACTTTGCGAATATTGGGCTTCCAGGTTCTGTTGGTCTTGCGGTG
>JAFTKI010000091.1 GCA_017453335.1 Clostridia bacterium | reverse complement strand
TGTTACCGAATGCCATTGCCTGTACGTTTACAGCGGTACCCCAAGAGTAAGGAATATCGTTGTCACGACGGTATACGTTTGCACGGGGGTTATCCCAAGAACGGAATACTGCCTTAACAGCACCGATCAGCTGCTCCTTAGGATCGGAGGGGAAATCTGCGCCGATCTTTGCCTTGTACTCAGCCTTGAACTGGTTAGCCAGCTCCTTCAGGTCATCAGCAGTAAGCTCAACGTCCTGCTTAACGCCCTTCTCTTCCTTCATCTTATCGATGAGCTCCTCGAAGTACTTCTTACCAACTTCCATAACAACGTCGGAGTACATCTGGATAAATCTTCTGTAGCAGTCGTAAGCCCAACGAGCATTGCCGGACTTCTTTGCCATAACCTCAACAACGTCTTCGTTCAAGCCGAGGTTCAGGATGGTGTCCATCATACCGGGCATGGATGCGCGTGCGCCCGAACGAACCGAAACCAACAGGGGGTTCTCAAGGTCACCGAACTTCTTACCGGTGATGCCCTCCATCTTCTCAATGTAAACCATGATCTCTGCCATGATCTCATCATTGATCTGACGGCCATCTTCGTAATACTGAGTGCAGGCTTCGGTGGAAATCGTGAAGCCCTGGGGAACGGGAAGACCGATGTTGGTCATTTCCGCGAGGTTAGCGCCCTTACCGCCAAGGATCTCACGCATGTTTGCGTTACCCTCGGAGAAAAGATAGCAATACTTCTTTGCCATTTGTAGTAATCCTCCATATATAAATATATTTTTAACATACCGAACCGAACGCACGACAAAAAGCCGTTTTTCGCCCTTGTCTGCAACGGTACAGGCTATTATAACACATTTTCTTCCATTTTTCCATAGGTTTTGCTACATAAATGCCGCTCAAACTTGTAAACAATTTGTGAACAACCGAGCGTTTTTCGGAAAACCATTTGACAGATCGGCTTTCCTATTGTATAATAACAAATACTTTGAAGAATATATGTAACGATTGGCGGCGGGTCCCCCTGTGGGATCGGGCGCATTTTGGTTTTCCCAGAGGCGTGCGCCGATCCAAACCGATGAAAGGAAGCTGTTATGGCGGATATTTTTGAGCTATTCAAGCAGATCGCAAAAAAAGAGGAAGCTCCCAAGGCTCCCATCTCGCATATCATCGTGGGGCTGGGAAATCCCGGGGACAAATATAAAATGACACGGCACAACGCAGGCTTTCTGACCGTTGATCACCTTGCCGAAAAGCTTGGGGTTCGGATCGACCGCGCGAAATTTCACGCCCTGTACGCCGAGGCAACGCTGGCGGGCAAGCGCGTTCTTCTTCTGAAGCCGCAAACCCTGATGAATGCATCGGGACTTGCCGTTCAGGAGGCCGCATCGTTTTACAAGATCGCCCCCGAAAACATCCTGGTTATTTCGGACGACATCGCGCAGGACGTTGGCAAAATGCGTCTTCGCCGCAAAGGAAGCGCAGGCGGTCAGAAGGGACTCAACGATATCATCGTTTGCCTTGGAACCGATGCTTTTCCCCGTTTGCGCATGGGCGTTGGAGCAAAACCGCATCCCGATTTCAACCTTGCCGATTGGGTGCTTTCGGATTTTCGTCCCGAGGAGCAGAAAAAGCTGTTCGGCGCCATCGCGGCATCGGTTGCGGGAATCGAAAAATACCTTTCGGGTGATTTCGACGGTGCCATGCAGATCTGTAATTCCTACCATCCCGAAGAAACAACAGGAGCCGATACATGAGCCTTTTAACCGCTACGATCCGTCTGGACAGCGAATATAAACAACTGCTCCGCGCGCTGGAGCGTGATTTCCGCACCAATCCCCTGCCAATCCTTGCATCGGGACTTTGCGACGGAGCCTCCGACGCTTTTCTGGTGTCGCTTCTGGAGGACTCTGCCGCCTTTCGCTCCAAAACAGCCCTGATCATCCTCCCCGAGGAAAAGGACTGCGTCAGGATGCTTGGTATGCTGGAGCGTTACGGACTCCGCGCCGCCTTTTATATGGCGCGTGACCTAACCTTTTATAACATTACCGCCTCCCATGAGTACGAGCATGAGAGGCTTCGCGTGCTGTCGGGGCTCATCGGCGGCGATTACGATGCTGTCATCACCACCCCCGATGCCGCACTCGGATATACCGTTGCGCCCGAATTACTTGCCGACAAGCTGCTTTCGATCAGCGAAACAGACCTTATCGAGGTAAACGATCTGAAGACCCGCTTGGTATCGGCGGGATACGTTCGCGCGGAGATGGTAGACAGCCCCGGGCAGTTCGCGCTGCGCGGCGGCATCGTGGACATCTATCCGCCATACGGCAGCTACACCGACAGCGACGGTGAAACCAAAAACGGCCCTTACCCGCTTCGTATCGAGCTGTTTGGTGACGACATCGACCGCATGGGGCTGTTTGATCCCGATTCCCAGCGTATGACTTCCTATATCACCAAAGCTACCTTTCCACCCGCCCGCGAGCTTTTGCCCGATACCGAGGCGCTGGAAAAGCTGAAAAAAGCCATTGCAGCCCAATTTCGGTCTTCCTCCGATGAGCGTGTGACCGAGGAGCTGATCAAGGAAGCGGCGGCGGTTGACCGCGCGCTCAAGGGAGACGGAGAGGTCTGCTTCTTGGATAAGTATATCTCCCTGATCTATCCCACTCGAACCTGTCTGCTGGATTATTTCGACAAAAAGACCTTGGTGCTGATGCGCGGAACGAACGCCGTACAGGATCGTCTGAAGGCATCCGAATGGCACTTGAATCAAACCGTGACCGAGCTTTTGGAAAGCGGAACCATCGCGCCCAAGTATACCGAATACGCAAAGCCCAACTCGGCTTTCGAGCTTTTCTGTGATGCGCACGTTACGCTTCACATCGATTCGATCGCCTACCATGTCAGCGATAAGCGCATGGCAGGACTTTTCGGATTTCGGTCACGCCACACGGTATCCTACGCCGATAATGAGGAGTTGTTCTTAGAAGATCTGAACAGCTACACCACAGGCGGATTCCGCTGTATCGTACTGTGCGAAAACGACGTGGAAGCCAAGCGAACCGCCGAAGCCCTGAGAGATAAAGGATTTTCCGTACCCGTCTCCCCCGCATCCCCCGAAGCCTTGGAGCGCGGAACGGTCAGCGTGATATCGGGAGATCTGATCCTCGGCTTTGAATTGATGATGCCCAAGATCGCGGTGCTGTCGGTCATGCCCGACTCGCGCACGGGCGGACTTTCGCTTTCCTCCAAAAGCGCGCTGAGAAAAAAGAAAAAGAAGAACAGTAAAAGCATTCTCTCCTACGCCGAGCTGGAAACAGGCGATTTCGTGGTTCACGAGACCTACGGTATCGGTCAGTATACGGGTATTGAAACGCTGACCTGCGACGGTGTAACGCGCGATTATATCGGTATTCGCTACGCAGGCAGTGACAAGCTTTTTCTTCCCGTTGAAAAGCTCGACAAGGTCTCCAAATACATCGGCGCGCACGCCGATGACGGAACGGTAAAGCTTTCCAAGATGGGAAGCGACTCCTGGAAAAAATCCAAGGCACGCGCCAAGGGTGCGGTTCAGGACATGGCAAAGGAGCTGATCCGTTTGTATGCCGAGCGTATGCGCCGACCGGGACACGCATTTCCTGCCGATGACAGCTATCAGAAGGCATTTGAGGAAGCCTTTGATTACGAGGAGACCGACAGCCAGCTGACCGCAGTTGAAGAGATCAAAAAAGACATGGTACAGGCAGTTCCCATGGACCGTCTTTTGTGCGGTGACGTGGGCTACGGCAAAACCGAGGTTGCACTTCGTGCCGCCTACAAGGCGGTACTGGGCGGAAAGCAGGTTGCCATTCTGGTTCCCACCACGCTTTTGGCACTCCAACATTATCAAACCATCGTCAGCCGTATGCGTGCGTTTGCGGTCAACGTGGATATGCTCTCGCGCTTCCGCACCGCCAAGCAGCAAAGCGTCACCTTGCGAAAATTGGCAAGAGGCGAGGTCGATATCATCGTCGGCACACACCGCCTGCTTTCCAAGGACGTCAAATTCCACGATCTCGGATTGGTTGTGGTAGACGAGGAGCAACGCTTTGGGGTGGCGCAAAAGGAAAAGCTCAAGCAGATCTCCGACGGCGTTGACGTCCTCTCGCTTTCCGCAACCCCGATCCCCCGAACCCTGAACATGGCAATGGGCGGCATCCGCGACATTTCGATTCTGGACGATGCCCCCGTAGACCGACTTCCCATACAGACCTACGTTTTGGAAAATGATGACCTGATCATCGAGGAAGCCATCCGACGCGAATTGCGCCGCGGCGGTCAGGTATTCTACCTGCACAATTCGGTGGAAACCATCAACAGCGTTGCCGCCAAGCTCTCTGCCAACATCCCCGAGGCGCGCATCACCGTGGGACACGGTAAGATGAGCAAGGAGGAGCTGGAGAAGATCTGGGAGGAAATGCTGGCGGGCTCGATTGACATTCTGGTCTGCACCACCATCATTGAAACGGGTGTGGATATCCCGAACGCCAACACGCTCATCGTTTCCAATTCGCACAGGCTGGGACTTTCACAGCTCCATCAGATTCGCGGACGCATCGGGCGTTCCTCGCGCCGCGCTTATGCGTATTTCACCTACCCTCCCTATCGCTCGATCCCCGAGATCGCACAAAAGCGGTTGGAAGCCATCCGCGAATACGCCGAATTCGGCGCGGGCTTCAAGATCGCACTGCGTGACATGGAGATCCGAGGCGCGGGAAACCTTTTGGGAGCCGAGCAACACGGTCATCTGGATGCCATCGGCTACGACCTCTATATCAAGCTGCTCAACAAAGCGGTTCTGGAGGAAAAGGGACAGACGGAGGAGCCCGAGGTGGAATGTACCGTGTCGCTCAACTTCGATGCCTTCCTTCCCGACAGCTACGTTCCCTTCCCCGCACAGCGCATGGCACTTTACAAAAAGATCGCGTTGATCACGTCGGAGGAGGATCTCTCGGATATTACCGACGAATTGGTAGACCGATTCGGAGAACCGCCGCTTGCCACGCAAAATCTGTTGCAGATCTCGCTGATCCACAACGAGGCGGTCAAGTGCGGAATCACGTCGATCCGACAGGACGGCGGCGAGATCCACATCTACCCGCAAAATCTCGATATCGATATCTGGAGCGAGCTTTCTGCCCTGTTCGGGCGGTTGCGTATCCTCCTTTCGGGAGATCCGCACGTCTGCCTGAGATTGCAAAAAGGAGATCAGGCACTCTCTCTTATTCACAAAATGTTTGAAAAATATCTTGAAATCCGCAAAGAAAAGGCATAGACAAACCGCATTTTTTCCTGTATAATAAAAAGAAGCTTTATCCATCCATGAAAGGACGATTCTTTATGAAACATATTTTTCTGCGCTCCGCAGCCCTCGTCATAGCGCTCGTGCTGTGTCTTGCCGCCATTCCCGCCTGCTCCAATCTGGGCGAGGATCTGATGGTGCTGGAAAAGGACGGCATCAGCGTCAGCATTTCGGTCAACCAATACGAGCTTCTGCTCGCACGTGCCAAGGGCAAGCTTTGTGCGGCAGGCGTGACGCAAAACGGTGCAACCGCCGCAACCGATGCGTTCTGGGACTACAAGGATAAATTCGACGGAACCACCTTTGAGACCTACGCCGAATTTTACGAAAGAAGCGTGCTGAACACCTGCAAAATGCATCTTGTTGCAAAATATCTGTTTGAAAAGGAAGGACTTTCGCTCACAGAAGAGCAAGAGGAAACCTTGGATTCCATGATGGAGGAGCTGGTGAAAACCGACGGCGGCGGCTCGAAGACCAAGCTCAACGCGGTGCTTGCCGATTACGGAGTCAACTACGATATCCTGCGCGATTTCTATGAGACCGAGCTGAAGGTGCAGGCAGTTAAGGATCACCTTTACGGTGAGAACGCGTCGCTGGTCGGTAACAATATCAAGCATGAATATATGAACTCGCACTATGTTCGTTTCCGTCAGATCTTCCTCAACTCCAAGCCCTACGTTTATGAAACCGATGATGCGGGCGAGGTGATCTACTACCAAACCGAAAGCGGCAAAACGAACCGTATCTGCTACAACACCGAAAACGGCGTGGCTAAGCAGTTGGAGGACGGCTCTTTCCAAAAGGATGAAAACGGCGATACCGTTTATTACGTTAAGAACACCGATTATACGATGATCGCTTACGATACAAGCGGCGCGCCCCGCCACGTGCTCAATTCCGACGGCAGCTATAAAACGCGGGAATTGACGCAATCCGAAGCCGAGGAGCTGGACGAGCGCGCAAAAACGATCTTTGAGAAGATCCAAACCTCCTCCACCGCCGATTTTGAAAGCATGCTGGTTGCCGAAAGCGACGGCGATACCGATATCAGCCAGTATAACGAGGGCGTTTATCTGCGCACCGATCTGGACTACAGTCTGATGGGTGAGGATTCCGCATATCTTTCCGATATCGTGTCTGCGTTGCAGGAAATGGAGGTTGGCGAGGTTCGCAAGATCCTTTCCCCCTCGGGCTATCACATCATCCGCAAGTATGCCAACGTCGAGTCGGCATACTCCAAAGCCGAAAACGAGGATTACTTCACCACCTTCAACGATAATCTGATCAATACCCTTTTCCTGGAGGAATGTCAGAAGCACACGGACGATATTCAGGTAGATCAGGATATTGTGGCAGAGGCTCCCTCCATCAAGCGCGTGGGAATCAACTATTACTATTAACTTTTTTTGGAAAATCGGTTGACAAACGGGCAACTGTGTGCTATAATTTGCTCAACCGCATAAAATCGGGGGTGCTGTTCGAAAGAACGGCTGAGACGGCAGGTGCCGAACCCTTAAACCTGATACGGATAATGCCGGCGTAGGGAGATTTCCATAGACGAACGAAAAAAGAAAGTCGACGCTTTTTTGCATCGTTTGGCGAATTGACCGCACGGAGATTTCGTGCGGTCAATTTTTATATGGAGGTGTGTTTATGAGAAACACAAAAACCCGCACACTATGCGAGTGCGGAATTATGTTAGCTCTTGCAATCGTATTGAGCTACATCAAATTTTTCGAGTTGCCCTTTGACGGCTCGATCACGCTCTTTTCCATGCTTCCCGTCTGCTTGGTTGCCATCAAATACGGCATGGGTTGGGGGCTTGGAACTGCCTTCTGCTTTTCTTGGTTTCAGATCTTGCAGGGCGGCGTGTTTGGCTGGGGACTGACGCCAACGATGCTGATCGGCTCCCTTTTCCTGGATTTTATTCTGGCATTTACCGTGCTGGGCTTTGCGGGAATCTTCCGCAAAAAGGGCTACTTCGGGATGCTTGGCGGCATCGCGCTGGTCTGTGTACTTCGCTTCCTCGTGCATTTTCTGGCAGGAATTATCCTGTGGGCGAATTTTGAGGAATTCATGGCATTCGGCGTGGAGTGGATCAACCGCCCCGTTCTCTACTCGATCTGCTACAACGGCGTTTATATGCTGCCCGAAACCATTCTGACCGTTGGCGTGGCGGCAATTCTTCTCAAGATCCCGCAGATCAAAAAGCTGATCTCACCTGTAACCAAATAACATCACACAAGCCCCCCGCCGACACGTGTCGACGGAGGGCCGTTTTTCATATTACAAAGTAGTCAGAGGATCATTCTAAGGTGAAATAACCCTTAAATTCGGTTCTTGTTGTTTGATACTGGCATACTAAGGTGTATTCCCCTAACGGAGCATCGGCGGGAATGTTATAATAATAGCCCCAAGAACGGCTTCCACCGGCTTCCATATCATAATAAGATCCGGGAGCATCATCAGTATCTGCGATCGGTGCATGCTCTAAAACATATTCCTCACCATTTACCAGACAAAACAATTTAACAGATGCGCGATAAGAGCTTGCTCCATCATACGTATGGGTTGCACCTGTGTTATTGATCAAATTAACTTCAATCGACATGGCCTCACCGCGAGCAAAATATCCGCTTTTGCCTTTGAATACGAACAAAAAATCGTCGCTTTCATCTTGCGGCTGCCCCTCGTTGGTAATTTGGGTGGCAGGAGTTTTCTCGGTGGTTTCGTTGTTTTGGTTGTTAGCCGAGTTCTCGCTACCTTCAACATTCTTGGCGGATTCATTGTTTTGGTTGTTGTTCGAGCTCTCGTTGCCTTCAACCGGCTCCACAGGCTGACAGCCTACTAAACAGAGTGTGAAAATCAAAAGGAATAAAAGAATTTTTTTCATAGAAAGACCTCCTATTTAAGTTTTGGTTATTACATCATGTAATACAAAAGCGCATA
>JAFTKI010000090.1 GCA_017453335.1 Clostridia bacterium | reverse complement strand
TCATCAAAAAAGGGGCAAACGCCCCTTTTTTTGGATTTGATTATTCGGTTCTGTAATCCTCTGCAAGCGGTACGCCGTCCATCGCAACCGCGTTTTCAATGGTCAGGGTTCCAATCGCGCCTGCTAAGTGCAGCACCGCCTCTCCTCTCCCCGCAAAGCGGGATTTCTTCCGCCTTGGCGGATTTAACTGAAAAAACGACAAGCCGAAACTTGTCGTTTTTTCTGGTGGAAACAGGGAGACTCGAACTCTCGACCTCACGGATGTGAACCGTGCGCTCTAACCAACTGAGCTATGCTTCCGAAAGCATGGAGTATTATAGCACAGATACCCTGAAAAGTCAAGTCCTTTTTTTATTTTTTGTGGCGCAAATACTGAAAAAAGGGGAGAAGACATTTTTGGAATGCTTCTCCCACAATTGTTTTTGAATTATACGTTGAAACGGAAGAATACGATATCGCCGTCCTGCATCACGTATTCCTTGCCTTCGCTGCGGAGTGCACCCGCATCCTTTACGGCGTTCATCGTGCCGTATTTCTTGAGGTCTTCAAAAGCAACTACCTCGGCACGGATGAATCCGCGCTCGATATCGGAGTGGATTTTACCTGCCGCCTTGGGGGCTTTGGTCCCCTTGCGGATTGTCCATGCGCGGCACTCATCGGGACCTGCGGTAAGGAAACTGATCAGTCCCAAAAGGGAATAGCTTGCCTTGATCAGGCGGTCAAGTCCGCTTTCCTCAATTCCCATATCCGAGAGGAACATTTCCTTTTCCTCGCCCGAAAGCTCGGCGATCTCGGCTTCGATCTGACAGCAGATCGGGATCACCTCGGAATGCTCGGTTTCGGCGTAAGCCTTGAGTGCGGTGTATGCGGCATTGTTTTCAGGCTCACTCGCTGCGTCATCCTCGCTCACATTTGCAACGTAGATCACAGGCTTGCGAGTGAGCAGGGGAGTATCGTAAAGACAAGCCTCCTCATCCTCGGTCAATTCCACCGTGCGCGCGCATTTGCCTGCCTCAAGGGCTGCCATCAGCTTTTCAAATACCGCCAGCTCAGCCGCATACTTTTTGTCTGCCTTCATCGCCTTGCGTGTACGATCCATGCGGCGCTCCAGCACCTCCATATCGGCAAAGATCAGCTCCAGATTGATGGTTTCCAGGTCGCGCATCGGATCGATCGCACCGTCAACGTGAATGATATTTTCGTTTTCAAAGCAACGGATCACATGAAGGATCGCGTCTACCTCGCGGATGTTTGCGAGAAATTGGTTGCCAAGACCTTCACCCTTGGAGGCACCCTTTACCAGTCCCGCAATGTCAACGAATTCGATCACGGCAGGGGTATATTTGTTGGGATGATGCATATCCGCGAGAAAGTCCAGACGGCTGTCGGGAACGGTGACCACTCCCACGTTGGGCTCGATGGTGCAGAAGGGATAGTTTGCCGATTCAGCTCCCGCATTGGTGAGCGCGTTGAACAATGTGCTTTTTCCAACGTTGGGAAGTCCTACGATACCAAGTTTCATTTTATTTTGATCTCCTTTATGTTTGGGGCTTTTATTTCCATATTTTTTAACATACTTGATTTATTATATCATAGTGGTATGGATTTTTCAATAGTTCTTCTCTAATTTATCTTCCTTTTTAAAGAAAAAAACTCGGATTATGTGTGCTTGACAAGCCGTTTTATTCTCGCGAGCAGGCGGAATTTTGCCTGCTTTGAGAACAAAATAAAATATAAAGTGTGGTTTCTTTAGCCTATCTTTAGCGAGCCGTGATACAATCTCCTTGTAAAATGCGAAAGGAGGGGATCGGATGGCGTTTGTCACGGTGTTCAAACGATACGAGCTGAAATATCTGTTGACACTTGAACAAAAAGAAAAGATACAGACCGCGATGTCTCCGTATATGGCACTTGACAAATACGGACGGACAACAATACGGAATATTTACCTTGATACCGACAATTACAGACTGATCAGGCGTTCAATTGAAAAGCCTGCCTACAAAGAAAAGCTGCGAATACGGAGTTATTCGCAAGCGGCCGCCGATAGCACGGTGTTCGTAGAGCTGAAAAAGAAATACGATAAAGTGGTTTACAAGCGCAGACTTCCGCTGTGCGAACAGGATGCTGTGGCGTGGGTGTGCCGAGAGAAAGCATGTCCGTTTGATACGCAGATCTCCCGTGAGATCGATTATTTCATTGACTTTTACGGAAAACTAAAGCCTACTGTGTTTCTCTCTTATGAGCGAGAAGCTTATTATGATAAGGGCGGCGGTGATTTTCGAGTAACCTTTGATGATAACATACTCTGCCGCGGGACCGACGTGAACCTTTGCTCGTCTGTTTACGGTGAGCCGATCCTTCCCGAAGGCAAGGTACTGATGGAACTGAAATGCTCGGGCGGTATTCCGCTTTGGATGGTGGAGGTATTATCCCGTGAGCGGATCTATAAGACCTCGTTTTCAAAATACGGAACGGCGTACAGCACGCAGATATTTCCCGAAATCTATTTCCAAAATTCAATGAAACATAAGGAGATCATTACAAATGGATGCAATATTTAAGGGTATTTTCGATGCCGAGCTGACACAAACCATAAGCGTGCAGGATTTTCTGCTCTGCCTTGGTGTGTCACTCTTTCTTGGATTGATCATGGCGGCGGCTTATATGTTCAGAAATGAACATACAAAGAGCTTTCTTGTCACATTGGCACTTTTGCCTGCCGTGGTCTGCGTTGTTATTATGATGGTCAATGGCAACATCGGTGCGGGTGTTGCGGTGGCAGGCGCGTTCAGCCTCGTTAGATTTCGTTCCGCGCCGGGCTCCGCAAAAGAGATCGTCACCATTTTTCTTGCGATGGGTGCGGGACTGATCGCGGGTATGGGATATCTCGGCTTTGCCGTGCTTTTTACCGTGATCATGTGTGCGATGTTCCTTGTCTACAATGCTTTGGCAGGAAACTCAAAGAGTGAGGCAGTTAACAAAACAATTAAAATTACGATTCCGGAGGATCTTGATTACACAGGTGTTTTTGACGATATTTTTGCCGAGTATACGAAGAAAAGCGAATTGATCAAGGTCAAGACCACCAACATGGGCAGTATGTTCCGCCTTACATATAACGTAACGCTCAAGGATGCAACTCGTGAAAAACAGATGATCGACCGCATCCGTGAGCGCAACGGAAATCTTGAAATTATGGTATCAAAGCAAGAAACGCACGTAGCGGAGCTTTGATACGGGGAGAATGTTATGAAAATCAGATTTTTTGCAATATTATTGTGTTTCGTTTTGATGCTGACGGGCTGCGGCGATGAATCGGGAGAAAACGAAGGCTACACCAATCCGGAAACCAAAGGGGATGTTGCCGACCTCGGTGATGACAGCAAGACCTTTGGCGAATCTCTTGACAGCCTTGGCGCATACGAGGGATATTTTGACGGTGAAGCCACAGATATCGTGGTTGAATGTGTTTCGGGAACGGACAAGGCATACAAGCTTGAGGGAACTACTTTGACTTTTACGGCAATTGCCGAAGATTCGATCTATTCGATCTCGGGAAAGCTCAGAGGGAATATTGTAGTTGACGTTGGAGAAGGACACAAGCTCGATTTGGAGCTTCACGGATTTTCTCTTGTGTGTAACTCGGCAAATCCCATCCTCGTAAAAAGCGGTGACGAGGTGGCTGTGCAAGTAAAAAAGGACACCAAGAATTATATTTACGATATGCGTTCGGCAATCGATTCAACCGATGAAACGCTCTATTCGGGCGCGATCCACTCCGATGTCGATCTTGAAATCGGCGGCAAGGGCGAGCTTACCGTCATCTCCGAGAATAACAACGGGATTCACTCGAAAGATGATTTACAAGTCAAAAATCTCACACTCCTTGTGGTATGCATTGACAACGCGCTTAAGGGCAACGACAGTGTCGAGATCACGGGAGGAAAGACAACCTTGATCGCATCGGCAGGGGATTGCATTAAAACCTCGAACAGCGATATATCCGAAAAAGGCAATCAGCGCGGAACGATCAGTATTGCGGGCGGAACGCATACACTTTACGCCGCTTGCGACGGAATCGATGCGGCTTATAATGTCAGCATCGACGACAGCAGTACCGTGTTGAATATCTACACTGATAAATACTCCAACTATTCAAAAGAGGTAACGGCAACCGCATCGGACACTAACTATATCCGCTTTACGAGCAACCAATATTATTTCTCCGTAAAGTATTACAATTCCGACACCGATTATGTTTGGGTGAATGCGGAATATCATTCCAAGGTTTCCGGCAGCCGAAATAATTATTATTACTATTCCTATTCCAAAATGCCCGAATATGCAAAGGTACAGTTTTTTATTTACAAAGCCGAGGCACAGCGCGGTCAAGAGGAGGAATGCCTTGTTTCCTCCGAATATCTGACTCAGAATAGCGCATACGACACGTTTGCGTTAACACAATCATACAATGGGCTGAGCTATCAGTGGACGAACTATACCACAAATATCCAAGAGGGCGGTTTTGGTGGAGGCCGTCCGGGCGATGGCGGTATGGGCGGTCCCGGCGGTATGGGCGAAGGCAACACCGATAAGGGGGAATATTCCACCAAAGGCATCAAGGCGGCAAACGAGATCGTGATCAACGCAGGAAAAGTCAATATCAAATCCTACGATGACGCTATTCACGCAAACAACGATACTGTGCTTGAAACCGGTGCAACACCGCTTGGAAATGTGACGGTAAACGGCGGTACTGTTACAGTTTACTCAAACGATGACGGCCTTCACGCAGATGGCACGCTTTCGGTTACCGCAGGTACGGTCAGCGTGACCAACTCCTATGAGGGCATAGAAGGAACGACCGTCAATATTTCGGGCGGTTACGTTTCGGTCAATGCCAAGGATGATGGCGTAAACGCAACCACTACAACGGGAACGGCAGTTGCTGTCAGCGGAGGCACTTTGTATATCTATTGCAGCGGTGACGGCATCGATTCGAACAGCCGTACGTCCTATCAAGGAATTGTATTCTCGGGCGGTAACACGGTCGTTATTTCCACTTCGGGAGGAAACTCCGCAATCGATACCGAGCAAGGCTATGATTACAAAGGGGGCTCGGTGATTGCCATTATGCCGCAAGGCGGTATGTTGAGTGAAGCAAAGAACTGCAAAAACTTTACAAGCATAGGCGAATCAACATCTGCCTCGTTATCCTTGGGCGGTTACTTGATTGTCGGCATCGGAGCTCAGACGGCAACGGTTAAAATTCCAATGTCGATGTCAGCATACGTGATCGTGCTTGGGGACAGCTCTCCGAGCATTGGTATCGAGTCCTCGGTAAGCGTTACACTTGATGAAAACGGCGTAGCTTGGAATTAACAATATCAACTTGATACAACAGATCATTTGTGATATAATAATTACATTATGAGAATGGAAAGGAGGCGTAAATATGCGTATTTTAATTGCCGAGGACGATCAGAAATTGCTCAAAAGCATTGTGCATATATTTGAACTGAATCATTATGCGGTGGACGGCGTGGATAACGGCATAGATGCCTTCGACTTTGCCTCTTCGGACGAATACGACGGACTTGTGCTTGACATTATGATGCCCGGAATGGATGGTGTGACCTTACTGAAGAAACTCCGTACAAGCGGCATTACAACACCAGCGCTCTTTTTGACGGCAAGAACCGAGATTGATCAACGGATTGAAGGGCTTGATGCGGGAGCCGATGATTATCTCCCAAAGCCCTTTTCCACGGGCGAGCTTCTTGCCCGTGTCCGCGCGATGCTTCGGAGAAAAGACAATTTTACTCCCGATCTGCTAACCTTTGGTGCGCTATCGCTCAATCGTTCTACCTACGAGCTTTTATATGGCGGTCGCACTCAAGCACTCAGCGGCAAGGAGTTTCAAGTGATGGAAATGCTGATGCGCAATCCAAGCGGCATTGTAACCGCCGAGCAACTGATCACGCATATTTGGGGATGGGATACAAGCGTTGACACAAGCGTGGTATGGGTGCATATCTCCAATATTCGCAAAAAGCTTGACGCGCTTTCTGCTCCCGTGACAATCAAATTTGTGCGTAACGCAGGATATATGCTGGAGGAGACCGTATGATATATAGACTCAGGCGTAAATTTATTTTGATAAGCACCGTGGCGATTTTTTCCGTGATTGCTTTGATGTTCGGCATTATCCTCGCCCTCAATATATCCTCGATGAACCGAAATATGGATATTCTCGCAGACAGAGTATCCGAGGGCGGCGGCAGATTTCCCGGCTCTGTGGAGGAAAAGCCGCATCCCGATAAAGAACCGCAGAGAAATGAACAGGACTTTGCATTTATAACCCCCGAAACTCCGTTTTCAACGCGCCATTTTACCGTGTTTTTTGATCAAAACGGAGAGGTGGCGAAAACCAATACCGACGCTATCTATTCGATCACCGAGGAAACGGCAATCGAATACGCCGAGAAGGTAATGAAGGATGACGCTGAGAGAGGGTGGATATCCAGCTATCGTTACAAAATATTTTCCACCGATATGGGCAAAGGCGTTGTGTTTGTTGACGGCAGTATGAATCGCTCCTCTCTGATGCAGTCTATGACGATTGCAGGCTTTGTTCTGCTCGGATGCGCCGCACTTGTGCTGCTGCTCATTATTCTGCTTTCGGGACGTGTTGTAAAGCCTATTGCCGAGAGCTACGAAAAGCAAAAGCAGTTTATCACCGATGCCAACCACGAGCTGAAAACCCCGCTGACCTTAATTCTTGCAAACCTTGATATTGCCGAGGCAGAGCTTGGCAAAAACGAATGGCTTGACGATATTCGTTCCGAGGGACAGCGTATGGCAGAGCTTGTAAATCAACTCGTCGCTCTTTCCCGTATGGACGAGGAGGGAAAGTCTCTTAACCTTACCGAGGTTGCCTTTGGTGAGCTTGTTGACGATACCGTTTCGGAATTTGAGCCGCTTGCAAGGGAACGGGGAAAACTGCTTACCGCAAGCGTTGATAAAGAAATTTCCTATTTTGGGGACGAAGCACTTTTGCACCGACTTGTCGGTATTCTGATGGATAACGCCATCAAGTATTGCGATCAGGACGGAGAGATCAGCGTAACACTCCACCGAGGCAGACGAATTGTTCTAACCGTTGAAAACACCTATGCCGCTGTTGGCGAACTTGAACTCAACCGTTTGTTCGACCGCTTTTACCGTGCGGATAAGGCAAGAAAATTCACGGGTGGCTACGGCGTTGGACTTTCTATGGCAAAAGCAATCGTGGGAAAGCACAAGGGCGAGATCACGGCATACAAAAAGGACAGCGCGCATATCGGATTTAAGGTTGTGTTGTAAAATAATATACTCACGAAGGAATTGCAAAGCGCGGTTCCTTCTTTTTTGTGTTCCTTAAAACTTTTCAATTTTGACTTAAAAGACCTCAAATAAAGTGAGAAACAAGCTATATGCAAAAAATCTATAAAAAATCCAAAAAATGTTCTAAAACCATTTGCAATTTATTCAATTTTATGATATAATAAACTGAATATAGTATTTACGGGGATTTTTTGACGTTTTTTGGAAATCTTTTCAAGAACAGAGGAAAAATTCATACGTTCGTCACATGACGACCTTATTCGTGCTTTACAATGAATCATGGAAAAACAGGTGAAAGGATATACTGATTATGACGGATACCAAAATTCTTGTTGTGGACGACGATCCCAACATCAGCGACCTATTGAAGGTCTATTTCGAAAAAGAAGGATACGATGTAAAAACGGCCTCCGACGGAGCAGAGGGCTTGAGCTTCTTCAAGATCTTTGAGCCGGATCTGGTTCTCTTGGATATCATGCTGCCCAAAAAGGACGGCTGGCAGGTTTGCCGCGAGATCCGCGAAATGTCCTCCAAGCCTGTGATCATGATCACGGCAAAGGGCGAGGTGTTCGATAAGGTTCTCGGACTGGAGCTGGGAGCGGACGACTTCGTTGTAAAGCCCTTTGATATGAAGGAGCTTTCCGCGCGTGTGAAGGCGGTTCTTCGCCGTTATCAGACACACTCGCACAAGAACGACGAGGAAGTGATCAAATTTGAAAATATCGAGATCAGCCTGCAGAAGTATGAGCTGAAGCTTCGCGGTAAATCGGTGGATATTCCGCCCAAGGAATTGGAGCTTTTGTACTTCTTGGCATCCAATTACAACCGCGTATTTACCAGAGATCAGCTTTTGGATAAGGTTTGGGGCTTTGATTATCTGGGCGACTCCAGAACGGTTGACGTTCATGTCAAGCGTCTGCGCGAAAAGCTGGAGGGCGTTTCCGATAAATGGATCCTGAAAACGGTTTGGGGTGTAGGCTACAAATTCGAGCTGTTGAATTGATCTCTTTTCCTCTTTGAGAGACTATCATGTTCAAAAGTGTATTTGCAAAATACGTGACGGTATTTATGGTCATCATCACGCTCGGCTTTGCGTTGCTGCTATTGATCGTTACGTCGATCGTTAACAACTATTCGGCAACGGCCAAGCGGAACGTGATGGAAAACGCGGCGGGAGCCACCCGTGTTGCTCTGGAGGCTACGGTATACGATTCCAACCCAATCGAGGCAGCCACGCTTTTGAAATCGGTTGGTCGGGATCACGTTTGCAATCTCTTGAACGAGTTTGCCGACCGTGACGACGATCTGGCGATTTCGGTGATGAGCCCGACGGGTGAGGAGCTTTATACGATCCTCGGAGGCGATTGGACCACGCAAATGCCGAGTCTTGACGATCAGCTTCGTGAGAATTTGCCGAATTTGCAGGCAGGAGAGTCCTTTTCAGCCGATCTTGACAGCGAGACCGGAGGAGATGATATTTCCTTTTGCGCGGTTGGAGTTCTGAACGAAAAGGGGGAGCTTTGCGGAATCGTGACGGTTTTCGGTTCGAATATCCACCGTGGAAACACTGTGGAGGAGCTTTCCAAAACCATCATTACCTCTGCGATTTTGGTTCTTCTGGCATCGATGATCGCCGCATATTTCATCACCGAGAAAACGGTTGCACCGATGCGTGAAATGAGAACCGCCGCAAGAGATTTTTCATCGGGTAAATTTGAAACGCGCGTGCGAGTGAGCGGCCGGGATGAGGTTGCCGAGCTTGCCAAGGCGTTCAATCAGATGGCGGAATCGCTTGAAAATCTGGAAACCATGCGAAATTCGTTCATTGCCAACGTTTCGCACGATCTGAGAACTCCCATGACAACCATCGCGGGCTTCATCGACAGCATCCGCGACGGTGTGATCCCGCCGGAGGAACAGCCGCATTATCTGGAAGTGGTTTCGATGGAGGTCCATCGGCTCTCCCGATTGGTATCCTCGCTGTTGGATCTGTCACGGCTTCAGGCGGGAGACCGTAAATTTACGATGGTTCCGTTTGATATATGTGAGATGGCGCGACTGATCCTGATCTCGTTTGAGCAAAAGATCGAGGAAAAGCACCTGGATGTTCGCTTTGAGTGTGAGGAGGACCGTCTGACGGTTCTTGCCGACCGCGATGCCATTTATCAAGTCTTCTATAATATTTGTCACAATGCGGTGAAGTTTTCACGGCATGAGGGAGTGCTTCGTATCCGCATCGTGACCTCAAAAGATAAAAAGATCCGTATTTCGATTTATAACGACGGAGCGGGAATCCCGTATGAGGATCAGCCTATGATCTTCGAACGCTTTTATAAGAGCGATAAGAGCCGTGGATTGGACAAAACGGGAGTGGGATTGGGCTTGTTTATTTGCAAGACCATCATCACAGCACACGGGGAACAGATCCGTTTGTCGAGTGTCCCCGGGGAGAACTGCGAGTTTTCCTTTACGCTTCCGCGAGCACCGTACACCGGGGAACAGCAACACCGAATCGAAAAGGGAACTGGAAAGGATTCATAATGGATCAACAGGATAAGATGCCGCAGGATGGCTTCGAAAGAGAAGTCGGTGTCGATGCAAATCTGACACAGCCTGTTATGCAGCCTCCGCAAAATAATGCGGAAAATACCGAGAATTCGTATACCTACCGATGGAGCTATGCCGATCAGAGCGCGTTTGATCTGAAAAACAAACAGAAGGAAAAAAAGCGCGGACCGATCACCTTTGCCATTGTGATGATATTGGCGTTTGCCGTTTGCATTGCACTGTTGATCGGTGTTATGATCTGGAACGAGAATTCGCCCGCTTCCGATCCTGCAGAAACAGATATGAGCGTGGCAGAGGTTGCCGAATCGGTGATCCCTGGAACCGTCTTTATCACGGCAACGGTTGAGAATGGCTCGGGAAGCTACGGAACGGGATTCTTCGTTCGTTCGAACGGATATATTGCCACAAACTATCATGTCGTTGAGGGGGCGACCAACATTCAGGTAACGCTCACCTCAGGCGAAAACTTGGGAGCAACTCTGATCGGATATACCGTTGCGGATGACGTTGCGGTTCTGAAGATCGAGGGCAATAACTATCCTACGCTTTCGATCGGGGATTCCGATGCACTGCGTGTGGGAGAAACCTTGGTTGCAGTGGGGCATCCCTTGGGAATCGAGGCTCCCTGGACGACCACGCAGGGAATCGTTTCGGCACTGAACCGCGAGATCACGGTTCAAGGCACCTACGAGCATTATGAAGTGTCCATGTTCCAGACCGATGCTGCTCTCAACCCCGGCAACTCGGGCGGCCCGATCTGCAATCTGCGAGGTGAGGTGGTTGGTATCGTGTCTCGAAAGATGATCGATAGCGAGGGACTCAGTCTGGCGCTTCCGATCAACGGATGTATCGAGATCATTGATACGATCATCAGCGACGGACACGCGAAAAACGTAGTTTCTTCGATTTCCAAAACCCGTCCCAACATCGGTATTTCGGGTTCTGATATCCTTGAAGGAGAGTGCTACACCGTTAACAACCGCACCTATACCGCAGAGACAGACGGCGTTCTGATCTCCTCCGTACAGACCAACAGCGCGTCTTACGGAGTGTTGAAGGCGGGTGATATCATGGTTGCGATCGATGAGACCTCGTTTAACTCGATGGACGAATTGAAGGAGCTTTTGTACCAATACCGTGCAGGAGACCGCGTCACCATTACGATTATTCGCTATGGAACACAAAGAAATGTTTCTGTGATTCTTGGCGCACCGTACGAGGGAAAATAAAACAGATAAAAACAGCCTTTTTTACGGAAAATACCGTAAAAAAGGCTGTTTTTCTGGTTGATTCGGAGCTTTGTTTTTGATGACCGAATACACGGTTATATTTCGTAGCAATCATATGCTTCCAGAACACATTTACCAAGCTGATAAAGGTAATGCTCGAAGGCACAACGAAGCTCAAGCGGAGCGGAGGCAAGTTTTTTGCCGCGCTCACAGGGGCGGCGCTTGTCAGCGGGCAGGAAAAAATTACCCACTTCAAAGGTGAAATATCCGTTGTAGCCGATGTCGAGAAGACCGTTTATCACGGAATCCAGATTCAAGGTTCCGAGGAACGGGGCCAAGTGAGAGTCTTTGTCGCCCAAATTATCCTGAATGTGCAGTGCGCGGACGTGTCCTCCCAAAAGACGCAAAGCCTCATCTTGAGGCATATCCTGCATATTGGCGTGTCCCGTATCCCAAACGGCGTGGAACAGCGGATGGTTGACGTATTCGATCATTGCAAGGAGATCGGGGGCATTGTCGATCCAGTACAGATTGGGGATGCACATTTTGTTGAAATTTTCAACAAGAATATTGACACCGTATTTTTCAGCCGCATCAAGTAAAGGCATGAAAAACGCTTTGTTTTTGGCAAAGGTTTCTTTCACGGACAGATTCGGCAAATAACCGGAGTGTACCACGAGATTGGGAATTTTCCAAGCCCCGCAGGCATCAATACAACGGATGGTATCCTTGATGAATTGCTCGTTGTCCTCCGCGATCGGATCTCCCATCGGGGAATGCCCTTGGATCAGGCGGATGCCGATATCCTCTGCCGCAAGTGCCACCTTTTCAAAATACCGTTCAAAGTCATCGGAAAAAATGCCTGTTCTTTGGTTGTAGCTACAGCCGAAATTAAAATCGGCATAGTGAAATCCCGCTTCCTTGAGCAATCGCAAGGATTCTGTATCAGAGCCTGTGTATCCGTAAAAATCACCGGTTGAAGAGGCAAGCTTCATGGTGTCCTCCTGTATTTGCGTCTTTTGTGCTATTTTGAATCGTAGGGAGATGAGGAATGCTTGATTCGGGGCATTTTAGGGAGTATCAGAAGAAAAAAAGTCTTAGCCGAGCTGTTCCTTTTTACGTTCCAGAAACTGTTCGTAGGTTCCCGAAAAATCGGTGATCCCCTCGGGCGTGATCTCGATGATACGGTTGGCAACCGTGTTGATCAGCTCGTAGTCGTGCGAGGTGAAGATCAGATTGCCCTTGAAGGCTGCAAGTCCGTGGTTGACGGCACTGATCGATTCCAGATCAAGGTGGTCGGTGGGCTGATCAAGCAACAAAAAATTCGATCCGAACAGCATCATGCGCGCAAACATACAGCGCACCTTTTCGCCGCCCGACAGGACGTTGACGGGCTTGAAAACGCTGTCGTTGGAGAAGAGCATCCTGCCAAGGAAGCCGCGCAGATAGGTCTCGGTGGTCTCTTTTGCATCTTGTGCAAGCCAATCGATGATGCTCAGCTCGCAGTTGTTGAAATAGGGCGTATTGTCATGCGGAAAATAGGATTTGGTAATGCTGACTCCCCATTTGAAATCGCCGCTGTCGGGGGTGTCCTCTTCCATGAGAATACGGAAAAGGGCAGTAAGTGCCATTTCGTTACCGAGAAGTGCGATCTTATCTTCTTTGTTGACGGTAAAGGAGAGATTTTGGAAGAGCGGTGTGCCGTCCTCTCCCATTTTTGTCAATTCCTTTACAAACAGAATATCCTTTCCTGCTACGCGATCCATATCAAAACCGATGAACGGATAGCGGCGGCTGGAGGCGGGAAGCTCTTCGATCGAAAGCTTGTCGAGCAGCTTTCGGCGCGAGGTCGCCTGACGTGATTTGGATTTATTTGCCGAGAAACGCGCAATAAATGCCTGCAATTCACGGATCTTTTCTTCGGCTTTTTTGTTTTGCTGTTTGATCATGCGCTGAATGAGCTGGCTGGATTCATACCAGAACTCGTAGTTACCAACGTACATTTTGATGCCGTTGTAATCGATATCAACGATGTTGGTACAAACGTCGTTGAGAAAATGACGGTCGTGCGAGACCACCAGAACGGTTCCGAAATAATCCGACAAAAAGTCCTCCAGCCACATCACAGCATCAATATCCAAGCCGTTGGTCGGCTCGTCAAGCATGATGATATCGGGGTTTCCGAAAAGTGCCTGTGCCAGCATGACCTTGACCTTTTCGCTCTCCTTGAGCGAGGACATTTCGTCCCAAAGCTGCTCGTCCTTCATGCCAAGTCCTTGGATCAGACGCGAAATTTCGGATTCTGCTTCCCAGCCGTTCAGCTCGGCAAATTCCGCCTCCAGCTCGGATGCGCGCAGACCGTCCTCCTCGCTGAAATCCTCTTTTTCGTAGATGGCATCCTTTTCCACCTTGATATCGTACAGCTTTTTGTTGCCCATCATAACGGTGTCAAGTACCGTATATGCATCAAATGCAAAGTGATCCTGACGTAATACCGACATCCGAACCGTATCGGGGATAGAGACTTCACCTGTGGAGGGCTCCAGCTCTCCGCACAGAATCCGCAGGAATGTGGATTTTCCAGCACCGTTGGCACCGATGATGCCGTAACAGTTGCCGGGTGTAAATTTCAGATCAACATCCTTAAAAAGGAGCTGACCGCCAAAATGAAAGCTTAAATTTGAGATCGTGATCATGTATGTTCAACCTTTCCTAAAACAATCTTTGGTATTATACCATATCTTGCTCCTGTTTGCAAGCCCGATCGCTGTTTTTCCTGTTTTTTTCGCATTTTTTGGGTATTTCTATTGACGAAACACCGTTTTCCGTTTATAATAGAAGAATAATAAAGTATATTCCCTTGAAAGGACAAGGATACCATGAGAGTTGTAATCAAAGTAGGGACGTCCACGCTGGCGTATGCCACAGGACATCTGAATATTCGCCGCGTTGAGCATCTTTGCCGCGTGCTGTCCGATCTGAAGAACCAAGGGCATGAGGTGATCCTCGTTTCCTCGGGTGCGATCGGTATGGGCGTGGGCAAGCTTTCTCTCAAGGAGCGTCCCACCGATATTCCCACCAAGCAGGCGGCGGCATCGGTTGGGCAGTGTGAATTGATGTATACCTACGATAAGCTGTTTGCCGAATACAATCATACCGTGGGACAAATTCTCTTGACAGGCTCGGATTTTCGGCACGAGGACCGTTACAACAACTTCCGCAATACCATGAGCCGTTTGCTGGAGCTGGAGGTTTTACCGATCATCAATGAAAACGATACCATTGCCACCGAGGAGATCAAGGTGGGCGACAACGATACGCTCTCCGCAATGGTAGCGGTTAATATTGAGGCAGACCGACTCGTTCTTCTTTCCGATATTGACGGACTTTACACGGCGGATCCGCACAAGGATCCCGATGCCAAGCTGATCCACACGGTTGAAGCGCTGACACCCGACGTGCTGGCATTGGCGGGAGACAAGGGAAGTGACCTTGGTACGGGCGTCATGAAGACCAAGCTGACAGCCGCCGAGCTTTGTACCGAAGCAGGATGCGAGATGGTGATCATGAACGGAGAAAATCCCGAGCTGTTGTACGATCTTTTTGACGGCAAGGCAGTGGGAACCCGTTTTTTGGCACATTCAAAGGAGACCGATCAATGACAACACTTGAAATTTTACAGGCGGCAAAGGCGGCGACCGTTTCGCTTTCCATGCTGACCGCCGAGCAAAAAAACGAGGCTTTGCTTGCAATGGCGGATGCGCTGGAGGCAGATGCCGATGCGGTTTTGGCGGCAAATGCCAAGGATATCGAGGCTGTGAACGGTAAGATCAACACGGTCATGCTCGACCGTTTGTGCCTGACAAAAGATCGCATTCACGCAATGGCACAAGGAATCCGTGAGGTGGTAGCACTCCCCGATCCCGTAGGAACGGTGGAGGAGACCGTAGAGCGTCCCAACGGCTTGAAGATTGAAAAGGTGCGTGTTCCGATGGGCGTAGTGGCGATCATTTACGAAAGCCGTCCGAACGTGACCTCGGATGCCGCGGCGTTGGCGCTCAAAAGCGGAAACGTGTGCGTGTTGCGTGGCGGAAAAGAGGCGTTTTTATCGTCTCACGCCATTATTGAAGCCTTGCGCAAGGGCTTGGATCGGGTTAGCCATTCCCGTCATTTTATCAATATTCTGGACGATGTTTCGCGTGACGGAGCCAATGAACTGATGACGGCAACCGACTATGTGGATCTTCTGATCCCGCGCGGCGGTGCGGGCTTGATCCGCGCTTGTGTGGAAAACGCAAAGGTTCCTTGTATTCAAACGGGGACGGGAATCTGCCACATCTACGTTGATCAGAGTGCCGATCTTGCGATGGCGTTGGATATTCTGGAAAATGCCAAGACCAGCCGTCCGTCGGTTTGCAATGCGGCGGAGGTTTGTCTGATCCACCGCGATATCGCACAAGAATTTTTGCCCATTCTGAAAAAACGGTTGTGTGACGAGCGTGTCGCGCGTGGCTTACAGCCTGTAGAGCTGCGCTTGGATCCCACCGCGGCAGAGATCATTGACGGAACTGCGGCAGGTGCCGAGGATTTTGATACCGAGTTCCTCAACTATATTCTTGCAGTTGGCGTGGTAGACAGCGTAGAGGATGCCGTTGCGCATATTTCCAAGCACTCCACGCATCACAGTGAATCGATCCTCACAAGAGATGCCAAGGCTGCCGCATATTTTACGGCGGCGATCGACAGCTCTTCGGTCTATGTAAATGCGTCAACGCGCTTTACCGACGGCGGCGAGTTCGGTCTTGGCTGTGAGATCGGTATTTCCACGCAAAAGCTTCACGCGCGCGGGCCGATGGGACTTCGGGAATTGACCACTTATAAATATATCATTCACGGAAACGGACAAATCCGTTGATCGGGAAAGGAAATGTATATGAAGAAATTTGGTTTTATCGGTTGCGGCAACATGGGAGGCGCGCTGGCAAGTGCCGTTGCCAAAACCGTATCGGGCAAGGATCTGCTTTTCTGTGATGCAAGCCTTGAAAAAGCACAGGCGTTGGCATCAAAATACAATGCACAGGCAAGCAATGATGCTAAGGCGGTTGCGGCAGAGTGCCGTTATATCTTCCTTGGAGTAAAGCCGCAGGGCTTTGACAGCTTGTTTGCCGAGATTTCTCCGATCCTTTCCAAACGTACCGACCGTTTCGTGCTGATCTCGATGGCGGCTGGCGTGACGATCGCGCGTGTTGCAAAGCTTTCGGGCTGTGATTGCCCGATCATTCGTATCATGCCAAACACCCCTGTAGCGGTGGGAGAGGGAATGATCCTGTACAGCGCAAACGAAATGGTAAGCGAGGAAGAATTACAGACCTTTACCGCTTCCTTGTCGGCGGCAGGGTGTCTTGATGCGATCCCGGAGGAAAAGATCGATGCCGCAAGTGCAGTTTCGGGATGCGGACCTGCGTTTGTGTATCTGTTTGCCGAGGCATTGGCGGATGGCGGCGTTGAGTGCGGACTCCCTCGTGACAAAGCACTCTTGTATGCCGCACAGACACTCAAGGGCGCGGCGGAGTTGCTTTTGAAGACGGGCAAGCATCCTGGAGAACTTAAGGATGCAGTCTGCAGTCCCGGCGGAACCACCATTGCGGGCGTTCACGCGCTGGAGGACTGCTCTTTCCGCTCGGCGGCTATGAATGCGGTCACAGCGGCGTATGAGAGAACTCTGGAATTGAAGAAATAAACAGGAAACCTCCCGAAGTGATTGAAGGATCGCTTCGGGAGGTCTATTTTTAACTATTTAAGGCACTTATAATATCGGGATCGGAATGATCGATCTTGCGGTTCTTGAAGTAAAATTCCAAGTCACGATCGCCGATCTCGCGCAAAACACGGCAAGGATTACCGACAGCAACAACATTGGAAGGAATATCCTTTGTTACTACACTTCCGGCACCGATTACGGTATTGTCCCCAATGGTCACACCGGGAACGATCACGGCACCTGCACCGATCCAACAATTTTTTCCGATATGCACAGGGATATTGTATTGAAATGCTTTTTCTCGCAAGGCGGGAAGAATGGGATGTCCTGCGGTAGCAACGGTCACGTTTGGTGCGAACATTGTATAATCTCCAACATAGATATCACCGTCATCAACCAGTGTCAAATTAAAGTTTGCGTACACATTCTTTCCAAAGTGGCAATGCTTACCGCCCCAATTTGCACGAAAGGGCGGTTCAATATAACATCCGTAGCCGATTTCGGCAAACATTTCTTGGAGAAGCGCTTCCCGAAGCTTTGCTTGGGAAGGTCTTGTTTGGTTGTAATCATAAAGCTTTTCCAAGCAAATCATCTGTTCGGCAAGGATATCTTCATCACCCGACATATAAAGCTGTCCGAAGTTCATTTTTTCTTTTTGTGTCATCATGGATTCCTTTCATTCGGCAGAATCTAAAGAAAAGGTCTTGATCGCCTTGATCGCGCTTCCGTTCTCATAGTCGCGTACCTCACCCAACGCAAAGAAATGCCCGTTTTGATCGGCAAGTCTCACTTTGGTGTCGGTTGGCAGGGAAGTGCCGATCTTTTTTTGGTAGATCTCACAGCCGCTTCTGCACAGCTTTTCGTAAAAGGCAGGCAAAAGGACGAGCGGATAAGCGGCGAAAAGCTGTTCGGTTGGGATCAGGAGCGAAAGCCGCGTATCGGGATCCATTTCGCTCAATTCTTCAACGGTATGTGAGATCGAGAGCGAAAATCCGCCCGTTTCGGTGCGCTCCAAGGATGCCATTGCGCCGCCGCAGCCGAGTGCCTGTCCGATATCGGCACACAGCGTGCGGATGTATGTGCCGCCCGAGCAGGTGACCTCCAAAACATAATCCGTGGGAGAATCTGTTGGAATCGCCTCTAAATCAAAAATTTCAATCTCACGCGGTTGTCGCTCTACCGTGACTCCTTGGCGAGCAAGGTCTACAAGCTTCTTGCCGCCTACCTTCAAGGCACTGTACATCGGCGGGATTTGTTGGATTTTACCGCGAAATTGCGGCAAAATCGCTATTATTTCCTCGTGTGTGGGAATCTTTTCAGAGGTGGTCAGCATGGCTCCCGTGGTGTCCTCGGTGTCGGTTGTGAGTCCCAATCGAAGCGTTGCGCGGTAGTGCTTTTGGTCGCTTGCCAGATATTCGCTTGCTTTGGCGGCGCGACCGATCAGCACCACCAGCACTCCCGTTGCCATCGGATCAAGCGTTCCCGTATGACCGACGCGGCGCGTTCCGTAAAGACGGCGTATTTTGTTTACGATATCGTGAGACGTCACACCGCTTGGCTTGTTTACAATCAGTACGCCGGACGGTTCGTTGATAACAGTTTCTTTACTCATTCTACAATCAGATCCTCCAGTGCGCGTTTTTGAACGAAATGAATCCCGTTTTCGCGGTAATAGGTAACCGAGCCATCCTCGGCGGCATCCGTGATCTCCACCGTTTCATCGGGCTTGCCGAGTGCCAGCACAAGTTGGGGGATCAGATTTTGCGAAAGACCAAGCGTGCTTGACAGTGCGTCGGGCGAAAAGCTGCCGATCATACAGCCGCCAAAGCCGCTTTCCGCAGCGGCAAGCATGATGGTTTGCGCACAGATTCCCACATCCTTGGCAAAGCTTTCTGCCGATGCGATCACATTGGTGTCGGCGCAAATCACGATGTAGGCTGTGGGGGCGTGTCCCACGGGCGGCAGCTTGATGTCCTTCAGCTTTCCTGCCCAGCGTGTCAACGGCAAAACAGCCGCACTTTCCTCGCTTTTGTAAACAATGCGGAATTTGAGCATTTGCAGATTGATGCTGGAGGGAGCAAGCCGTGCGTGATCCACCCACCGACACAACTCCTCGCGCGTGATTTTTACCGATTCATCGAAGCTCCGATAGCTTCTGGATGCCATTACCAGATCCTTAAACATGGTTATCTTCCTTTCAGAAACGAACCCATGCCGAATAGATCACCTGTCCCTTTTCGGAAAAGTTGCGCTCGTACTCGGTCATGATATTGTCGGGATTTTTCTCGGATGCGTGCAGGTCTCGCGTTTGCCATTCCACGGTCAGTCCCGCTTCGGCAAATTGCTCCAGACTGAAATCGAACAGTCCCTCATTGTCGGTCTTCAGACGTAACAGTCCGCTCGGCTTCAAAACAGAGCGGTAAAGCTCCAGAAATCCAACGTGCGTCAAACGGCGCTTCGCGTAGCCCTTCTTCGGCCACGGATCGCTGAAATTGAGATAGATGCAGTCCACCGAATGTGTAGGGAACCACTCGGTCAGGTTCTTTGCATCGCCGATCAGAAACCGCAGATTGTCGGGGCGGGTTTCCTTGACGTTCATTGCCTTTTCCAAGGCAAGGCAGGCTACATCGGGAACACGCTCCATTGCGATGAAGTTGAATTCGGGGTATTTTTCAGCCATTCCAACCGCAAAGTCGCCTTTGCCGCAACCGATCTCCAGATGGATGGGACGCGGAGAGGAGCAATAGGTGTTGGGATCGACCGCAGGGATCTGCGGCTCGGCAATCAGGATCTCCGAACATGCGGCAATACGCTCGGCACCGTGTTTTTTTCTTCTCATTCTCATAGGTATCAGGTCCTTTCGGATTTTTTCTGTCCCTTATTATAGCAGAAAACAGCGGATATTGCAAGGCGTTTCCGATAAAAGACCAAAAATCTTTGCGTCAGTGTCTGAGCGCGTCGTGCAGCTTATCCAGCGCGGCTTTTTCGATGCGGGAGACATACGAGCGGGAGATCTGCAGAGCGGCGGCGATCTCACGCTGCGTTTTTGCTTTCACCCCACCGATCCCATAGCGCATCATCAAAATTTGCTTTTCACGAGGCGTGAGGCAGGTATCGATATAGTGCAGCATCCGTTCGGTCAAAATCTTTCGGTCGATCTCGTGTGCGATATCCTCATCACTGCACACCACGTCCATATAGGTCAGGGGATTACCGTCGCGGTCAATGTCGATGGTTTCGTTGATCGATACCTCTGAGGCGTGCTTTCGTTCGGATCGGAAATGCATCAGGATCTCGTTTTGAATGCATTTGGCTCCGTAGGTTGCAAACCGCGCTCCGTTTGATGTACGGAAGGTATCCACCGCCTTGACCAGTCCTATCGTTCCGATGGAAACAAGATCCTCCTGGTTGGGCGCTCCCGAGTAATATTTGCGAACGATATGAGAAACCAATCTCAGATTGTGCAGGATCAGCTTTTGCCGCGCCTCCTCATCACCTGCCTTTGCCAAACGAAAGCACTCCTGCTCCTCCTCCTGTGAGAGCGGCGGGGGAAAATTCTGCGGCGTTCCGATCCCCAGGATCAGGTGCATCACGCGCGTCAGAAGTGCAAACAGTGTGATCATATACTTCACCTCCGATTTGAGTTTGCTTAAATATATGAGTTGTGCCGCATTTTCTTGCCTGTACGAATTTTTCAAAAAGACTTTATTTTCATGCTTTTTGTTGACAGTCAAAGGAAAATATGGTATACTGAGGACGAATCATTTTCATAATAAGGAGTAACGGTATGAAACAATTAAAAGGCAATGCGGTGGTTGGACAAAGCGGAGGTCCCACGGCGGCGATCAATGCAACCCTATCGGGTGTGATCCGAGGCGTCAAGCAATCAACGGGCGCTATTCAAACGCTGTACGGTATGCGCCACGGTGTAGAGGGACTGTTGCGTGAGGATCTGATCGATCTGACGGCATTCTTTGACAGTGAGGAAAAGCTGTCTGCTCTTGAACACACGCCTGCCGCGGCTTTGGGATCCTGTCGCAAAAAGCTGCCGAAGGACGGCGAAAACGACGCGCTTTATGAGCAGTTGATCTCTGTTTTCAAAAAATATGATATCCGTTATTTCTTTTATATCGGCGGAAACGACTCGATGGATACCGTTGCAAAGCTTTCGGCGTACACCGCAAAATGCGGATATGATATGGTAGTGATGGGTGTTCCGAAGACCATCGACAACGATCTGGTCGGCACCGATCACACCCCGGGCTTTGGTTCGGCGGCAAAGTACATCGCCGTGACCGTGCAGGAGATCATCCGCGATTGCGCGGTCTACACGATCCCCGCCGTTACCATCGTTGAGATCATGGGCAGAGATGCGGGATGGCTGACTGCAGCCTCTGCGATCGGTCGTGTTGTCAACGGGATCGAGCCCGATCTCGTTTACCTGCCAGAGCGCGTATTCGATATGCAAGCCTTTTTTGCCGATGTTCGCGCGGCGCTGGAGAAGCATCCCAATGTGGTGATCGCTGTTTCCGAGGGGATTCGCTTTGCCGACGGTCATTACGTCGGAGAGGGGACGCAAACGGGTGCAAAGGATGCCTTTGGTCACGCATATCTTGCGGGAACAGGCAAAGCACTGGAGCTTGCCGTGAAGGCGGAGATCGGTTGTAAGGTTCGCTCGATCGAGCTCAATCTGCCGCAGCGCTGTGCGGCACACCTTGCATCGAAGACCGATCTGGACGAGTCGGTTCGCATCGGTTCTGCGGCGGTTTTTGCGGCAGAACAGGGGATTTCCGCGCAAATGATGACGGTGACAAGACTTTCGGACGAGCCATACTCGATCGAGGTGGGACATTCTGCCGTTTCCGAAATTGCAAATCAGATCCGTTTTGTGGATGACCGCTTTATCAACGAGCAGGGCAATCACGTGACCGATGCTTGCTGCCGCTATCTGTTGCCGCTGATCCAAGGAGAGGTGGCTCCTGTATATGAATCGGGCTTGCCCAAGCACCTGATTCTTTGATTCGGAAAGAGGCTCTTATGAAAATTGCCGTGATAACCGGTGCTTCCTCGGGAATGGGGAAGGAGTTCGTTCTGCAGCTATCTCGTCAAAAGTCGTTTGACGAGATCTGGGTAATTGCCCGCCGCACCGAGCGATTGGTCGCTTTGCAGGACGAGGTGGATACAAAGATCCGCCCGATATCGCTTGACCTGACGCGCGAGGAAAGCATTGAAGAATACCGCGCCCTTCTGGAACAGGAAAAGCCCGTCGTGGACGTTCTGGTAAACGCGAGCGGTGTCGGCCGCTTCGGAAGCTTTGAGACGATGGAGCTTGAAGCGATGTACTGCATGATCGATCTCAATGCGAAGGCGTACGTTGGAATCACGCACGCAACCCTTCCGTATCTGACGAAGGGAAGTGAGGTTTACCAGCTAGATTCGCTCTCTTCCTTCCAGCCGGTACCCTATATTTGCGTATACGGTGCCACGAAATCCTTTGTGCTCAGCTTCAGCCGAGCCTTGAATGTTGAATTGAAATCGCGCGGGATCCATATGATGGCAGTCTGCCCCGGATGGGTAAAGACCGAGTTTTTTGACCATGCGGTTACCGATGATACCATCACCTATTACAACAAGTTTTTCACTCCCGAGCAGGTGATCAGCCGCGCATTGCGAGATATGAAAAAAGGAAAAGACGTTTCCGTATGCGGCTTTTCGATCCGCGCACAGGTCTTGCTTACCAAGCTCTTACCTCATAAGCTTGTTATGAAGACCTGGTGTCGGCAACAGAAAAAATAATGAAAGAATGATCGGAGAGAAATACCATGAAAACCTTTTGCCATGAGATCAAAATCAACGGAGAATGCGTTACCCTGCGGGGATATCTTCCCGACTTGGTGCCTTGCGCACACTATCAGATCCGCCCCGCTGTGATCGTTTTGCCGGGAGGCGCGTACAGAGGTCTTGCCGAGCATGAGGGCGAGGTCATCGCTTTGCAATACGTTGCGGCAGGCGCGTGTGCTTTCGTTCTGGATTACAGCGTTTATCCCAAGCGTTTTCCGCAATCCCTCTTGGAAGCGCTTACTGCGATCGCGTTTGTGAGAGATCATGCGGATGAATACGCCATCCATCCGCAGTCGATTTTTGTTTGCGGCTTTTCGGCGGGAGGCCATTTGGCGGCTTCTACCGGTACGCTTTGGAATCACACCTGCCTGGACGGCCTTTTGGAGGGCGACCGCCGTCATTATCGCCCCGACGGTCTGATCTTGTGCTATCCCGTAATCGGTGACCGCTTCCATCACAACTCCATGCTCAATCTGTTTGAGAAAAACGAGGAGGAGCTGACAGAGGAACGCCTTGAGATGCTCAGCCTTGAAAAACAGGTCGATGCCGAAACACCGCCCGCCTTTTTGTGGCATAATTTCCACGATACGGGAGTTCCTTGCGAGGCATCGCTTGCCTTTGCAACGGCTTTGTACCGAAACGGCGTGCAGTGTGAATGCCACCTCTACAGCGAGGGCAAGCACGGATGCGGACTTGGCAACTATCTGACAGGGAAGCCTGTGTACGGACAGGGAATGGTTTGTGAGAGCTGGATGCAGCTTTCGATTGATTTTGTATACCGTTTTTTGGAGGGATCACTTCAATAATTTCTTTTGCTTTTTTGTCAAAAGCGTTTGCTTTTTGACAAAAAGTGTTGACTTTCGGAAAAAGTTGTGCTATAATCTATGTTAAAGTTATGACAATCCCCCTCAGAAAGGATTTTTACCATGAAAGATCTATCCAGAAATTTAACGATGCTTTGCGATTTTTACGAGCTTACCATGAGCAACGGATATTTCCAATGCGGCTTGAAGGATCGTATCGTATATTTTGATGTGTTTTACCGCAATAACCCCGATAACGGCGGTTATGCCGTTGTAGCGGGACTTGAACAAGTGGTGGAATACATCAATCAGCTTCATTTTGATGAAGACGATATTACATATCTTCGCTCCAAAAACTGTTTTTCGGAGGAGTTCTTGGAATTTTTGCGTGACTTTAAGTTCCAAGGGGATATCTGGGCGATTCCCGAGGGAACCGTTGTTTTTCCCGGTGAACCCTTGATGATCGTTCGCGGCCGCGCCATTGAGGCACAGTTTATCGAAACCTACGTTCTGATGATGCTGAACCACCAATCTCTGATCGCAACGAAAGCCTCCCGCTTGACTCGTGCCGCAAAGGGACGTGCGATCAGCGAATTCGGCTCTCGCCGTGCGCAAGGAGCGGATGCGGCTATGTTGGGTGCGCGAGCTGCGTATATCGGCGGATGCAACGCAACCGCTTGTACGATTACCGACCAAGCCTACGGTGTTCCCGCAACGGGAACAATGGCACACTCCTGGGTGCAGATGTTCGATACCGAATACGAAGCCTTCAAGACCTATTGCGAGATCTATCCCAACAACGCCACGCTTCTGGTGGATACATATAACGTCTTGGAATCGGGAATCCCGAATGCGATCCGTGCCTTTAACGAGGTGCTGGCACCCAAGGGGATCCGCAAGTGCGGTATCCGTATAGATTCGGGTGACGTGACCTATCTGACCAAAAAAGCACGCAAAATGCTGGATGAAGCGGGCTGGACCGAGTGTAAGATCGTAATCTCCAACTCCTTGGATGAATACCTGATCCGTGAGCTGATCCGTCAGGGTGCAGAGGTAGATGCCTTTGGCGTGGGTGAGCGCTTGATCACCGCAAAGAGTGATCCTGTGTTCGGCGGCGTTTACAAGCTATGCGCGATTGAACGTGAGGACGGAAGCATTCAACCCAAGATCAAGATCAGCGAAAACGTTGGAAAGATCACAACACCGCACTTCAAAAAGATCTACCGTCTGCGCGGCCGTGATACAGGCAAGGCAGAAGCCGATCTGATCTGCGTGTGGGATGAGACCGTGGACGACACCAAGCCCCTGGAGATCTTCGATCCCGAGCATACATGGAAGCGCAAAACTCTGGAAAACTTTACGGCAACCGAGCTTTTGCAGCCGATTTTCAAGAACGGAGAGCAGGTCTACAAGCTGCCCGCGCTTGCTGATATCCGCCGCCGGTGCGAGGCGGAGATCGCGGGAATGTGGGATGAGGTTCGCCGCTTCAGCAACCCGCACAACTATTATGTTGACCTTTCGCAAAAGCTGTGGGATGTCAAGCACGATATGCTCAAATCCCGCGGAGTTTATAAAAAATAAAGAAGCCTCACGTCTTCCGACACCCATAAAAAGAGAGAACTTTTCCCGTTCTCTCTTTTTTGTTGAAAAAAGTTGAATTTTTTTATAAAAAAGTATTGGTTTTTTTCTATAAGTATGATATAATATATAAAAGTGTTTCTATAAACGGCTGTAAAAACGGCAAAACGGAAAGGAGTTGTAATTTCAAATGGATTTTTTGACAAAGGCTTGGAATCAAATCTGTGATTTTACAATGCAATATGTGGTTGAACCGATCATGGGGATCGGCGTGAAGGATGTTATCGATATCCTGCTCCTTACGATCTTGCTGTTCGAGATGTACCGCTTTTTCCATACGCGCCGCGCAGGACGTGTTGTGATCGGTCTTGCGTTTACCGTGGTGGTAAGTGCGCTGGTGGTCTATTTCAAGCTGCCCACGCTGACTTATCTTGTAAATTTGTTTGCATCGGTGGCGTTTTTCTGCGCGGTGGTTATTTTCCAGCCCGAGTTCCGCGACGCACTTGAACATGTCGGTAATCTGACCATCTTCAACCCGCGGAGCAACACGCTTTCCAAAAAGAAGCTGGGGCTTGCAAACGAGGTTGCCGATGAAACGACCGATGCGGTTATGACAATGGCAAGCAACCGAACGGGTGCGCTCATCGTGTTTGAGGGATTGACACAGCTTGGCGACTATACGCATGCGGCGTGTATTCTGGATGCGCGCGTCAGCTCCAAGCTGCTGCAAAATATCTTTTACAACGGATCTCCCTTACATGACGGTGCGCTGATCATTCGAAAGATGCGCATCTATGCTGCCAACTGTGTGCTTCCTTCGTCTACACGCAAAAACATCAACTTTGGCTTGATGGGAACCCGTCACCGTGCGGCTGTCGGTGTTACCGAGGTCAGCGATGCATTGGTAATCGTGGTATCGGAGCAAACGGGAAGGGTTTCGGTGGCACAAAACGGAAAGCTGATCCGCGATATCGACAGAAAGGCCTTGAAGGATATTCTGATGACCTATATGGCAGGCAATGCGTATTTGCGCCAAAAGCGCGCGGGCATGCGTAAGGAGTATCTGGAGGTGCTGGAAAATGTTGCTCGCATTGAGCAACCGCAAAATACAAAGACGCAGGCGCCGACAACCAAGACAACTCCCAAAAATGCGGAGCCTGCCCCCAAAACAACTGCAAAAAAGCCCGAAAACGTAACCAAACCGACTCCGAAAAAAACGGAGCCCCGTTCCACCGATGACGGAGCCGACTCCGGCGAGGAGCCGCTCGATATGTTTGCGGACCTGGAGCAGAAGCCCGAGAAAAAATCGAACCGTAAGTAAGGAAAGGAGAACTGCCATGAAAAAGAATGCGATTGGACACATGGATGTGCAAAAGGAAACCGTTGGTTCCCGGTTTCGTCGTTGGCATATTCTCCCAAGATTCATTTGCCTGTTGCTGGCGTTGGTGATTTGGCTGATCGTGGTTCAGGTAACCAAAGCTTCCGTATGAGTCACTCTATCAAAAAGCTTCTCATCGGGAACGTCCGCGTGGGAGTGGATGCAACCGAGGCTGACATCTTGAAAAAAGCAAACGATAAAATGAAGCGGGCGGGACTTTCAACTGCCTCGCTTCATTTTCGGCTTTATAAAAAGTCTATTGATGCGCGCCATCGGGACGATATTCGCCTGGTTTACACGGTTTTGGCGGAAGGGAGCTTTTCGCTCACGCCGACAATCGAGCGCAAGCTCAAGCTTTACGATGCAAGGCTTTTTACCGAGGAACCGCTTGAACCGAGCTATGGAGATCAACCGCTTATGGCAAGACCGTTGGTGGTTGGTATGGGACCTGCGGGGCTGTTCGCAGCACTGCTTCTGGCGCGAAACGGCTATGCTCCCATGATCATCGATCGCGGGGCTCCCGTGAGCGAACGTGTGCGCGATGTAGCAAGCTTTCGGGAAAGCGGACGGCTGAATACCGAGAGTAACATTCAATTCGGGGCAGGCGGTGCGGGAACCTTTTCGGACGGAAAGCTGATCACACGGATCAACGATCCGCGGTGCCATTTTGTTCTGAAAACGCTGTGTGAATTCGGAGCGCCCGAGGATATTCTGGTGGATGCCAAGCCGCATATCGGAACAGATCTTTTGCAGTCCGTGGTCGATACCATGCTGCGGGAGATCGAGACACTCGGCGGTGAGGTCCGTTATCGGTGTAAGCTGGAGGATTTCAGCACTTGCACGGACGGTACCGTAAAGGCTTATACAAGCAACGGAGAAATCAACTGCGGCGCGATTATTCTGGCACCGGGGCACAGCGCAAGAGACACTTATGAAACTTTGCTGAAAAAGAATTTTGCAATGGAGCCCAAGCCTATTTCGGTAGGCGTTCGAACCGAGCATCTGCAAGCGGACATTGATGCGGCACTGTTTGGCAAGCTGGCAGGGCATCCGAATCTCGGACCTGCCGAGTACGCGCTTTCGGATACGAAGCGAGAGCGCGGCGTTTATACATTTTGTATGTGTCCGGGAGGAGAGGTCGTAGCAGCGGCTTCGGAGGAAGAAAGATTGGTCGTCAACGGTATGAGCAATCGCGCAAGAAACGGGAAAAACGCCAATGCGGCGGTGGCTGTTTCGGTGGGCTGTGAGGACGTTGAACCCAAAAACGGAAGCAAGATCCTTGGAATGATACAGTTCCAGCGCGATCTGGAGCATGCCGCGTTTGTGGCGGGCGGTAAGGATTTCTCGGCACCGATCATGACCTTGGGTGATTTTTTGCAAGGAAAACGGGGAAGCGAACCGACGCGTGTTCTTCCCAGTTATCGTGACGGCATGGTGAAAACGGCTGATTTTGACAAGGTTTTTCCACCCTTTGTTCTTTCTGCCTTGCGATACGGCTTTGCTTCGTTCGGCAAAAAACTGAAGGGATACGATGCACCCGATACGGTACTGACCGCGGCAGAAACGCGGACGTCGGCACCCTTGCGCATTTTGAGAGAACCGATGACCTACACGGCAATCGGAAATGACCGTATTTATCCGTGCGGAGAAGGTGCGGGATATGCAGGCGGGATTACAAGTGCCGCCGTGGACGGTGTTCGCGTGGCAATGGCTGTGATGGCAAGGTTTTGCCCGACTGTCAAGTAATACCGCGCGAGTAATTACAACAAAAAGAAAAGAGAAAAAAGAGAGTATAGAAGGCTGCGTCATAAGGCATAAGGTTGGATGGGCAGTTTTGAGGATGAAAATGACAAATCAGATCAAAAAAGAAAAAAAATGGTCATTAAAATACTGCCCCGGTAACGTACAGACAGATGCGGCTGTGCGCGCGTTGGCGACGGAGACAGGCTTGTCGGAAATTATGGCAAGTCTGCTTTATACGCGCGGATATCGCACAAAGGCACAGGTCGAGTCCTTTTTCCGTCAGGACACCGCTTGCTTGCACGATCCGTACGGAATGTGTGATATGCAGGCGGCGGTGGATCGCCTTGCTTTGGCACTTGAACGTCACGAGCGGATCGCGATTTACGGCGATTATGACGTGGACGGCGTAACATCGGTCAGCTTGCTGTATTTGTATCTGACCGCACACGGAGGCGATGTTGGCTATTATATCCCCAGCCGTATGCGCGAGGGGTACGGGCTTTCCAACGCGGCGATCGATCGATTGAAGGAGCGCGGTGTTTCATTGATGATCACGGTCGATACGGGAATTACCGCAATTGATGAGATCGAGTATGCAAGCGCGCAAGGAATCGAAACCATCGTTACCGACCATCACGAGTGCCGAGAGATTCTACCAACGGCGGCAGCGGTGATCAATCCGCACCGTGCCGATGATACATATCCCTTTAAGGAGCTGGCGGGTGTTGGCGTGGTATTTAAGCTGATCTGCGCCTATGAAATGGCAGAATGCCGCAAGAACGGAATCCCCGAAATAAACGGTGTTCGTAAGGTTTGCACGGAATATGCCGATCTTGTGGCGATCGGAACGATTGCGGACGTGATGCCGGTGGTGGATGAAAACCGCTTGATCGTGACATTGGGACTTCAGATGCTGGAGAAGACCGAACGTCCCGGTTTGAAGGCCCTTATGGAGGCGGCTGCGGGAACAAAAACGAGCGAACCCGGCAAACGTGCGAAAAAAAGAAAGATCAATTCCGGCTTTATCGGATTTACCATTGCTCCGCGTATGAACGCGGCAGGCAGAGTCAGCAACGCGGGAACTGCTGTGGAATTGCTGTTGGCAGATCGTTCCGACGTTGCGGAGCGCTTGGCAGACGAGCTTTGTGAATTGAACCTGCAGCGGCAGATCGAGGAAAACCGCATTGCCGAGGAAGCCTATCAAAAGATCGAGCAAACGCTGGATTCTCAGAGGGACCGCGTGATCGTGATTGATGCCGATACCTGGCAACAGGGAATTATCGGGATCGTTTCGTCCCGCATTACCGAACGATACGGCTTGCCGTCGATCTTAATTTCCTTTGACGGAGCAATCAACGGTGCGCCCTCGGAAAGTGACATTGGAAAGGGCTCGGGACGAAGCATCAAGGGCATGAATCTGGTGGAGGCGCTGGTCGATTGCGAGGATCTTCTGGTGCGCTTTGGCGGACACGAGCTGGCGGCAGGCTTGAGCATTGTACGCGGAAATATTGACGCTTTTCGCAAAAAGATCAACGAATACGCCGCAAAGCATCTGACCGAGGATCGCCTTTGCGTCAGTCTGGATGCCGACCGAGAAGTGGAAATGTCGGATCTGACGATGCATCTGGCGCAGGAGATCACGGCAATGGAGCCGTTTGGTATCTCCAATCCGATCCCGAATCTGATCCTGAGAGACATGAAGATCGTGCGTGTGGTCACGCTGGGGGGCGGAAAGCACACCAAGCTGATCCTGGAGAAAAACGGACGTGAAATCAGTGCTGTCTGGTTCGGCGTTGGAGGCGCACAGATGACCTTTGAGATTGGCGACCTGATCGATGTTCTCTTCCAGTTGAATATCAACGAATATCAGAATATCGTTTCCTTGCAGATGCTGGTGCAGGACGTGCATTACGCACAGTCGTATGAAGCCAAATATGCGGCCTACATAAAACGATATGAGGAGATCCGCGCAGGAGCGGAGTATACCGAGGAGGAAGCTGTTCTGCCGTGCCGCGATGATATGGCGGCGGTCTACACGGCACTGCGGCGTGAGTTTCGCGCGGGACACACCGTGTTTTCCATGCGTCGACTTCTTTCGATGATGCATAATCTGGGATATGGGGAGCTGAATTACATCAAGCTGAAATTCATGATCCGCATTATGCAGGAGCTACAGCTGTGCGAGATCACCGAGCCCGTACCCGATACCTATTTGTTTGAATTCCGCTATCAGAGCGCGAAGACAAGCATCGAGAAATCCTCTATTTTACGAAAATTGAAAACACAGTTACGAAAATCATAAACCGGTCGGGCCAATCGGCTCGGCAGAAAGGCAATGACAATGAGTGACAACGTACATACCGATATTACAAGGTTGCTGGATATTCTGAGGGCAACAGGAAAAAAATACGATACCGAAAAGATCACGGCGGCATACGAATATGCACGCGAGCTGCACGAGGGACAGTTCCGTGTAAGCGGAGAAGCGTATATCTCGCATCCGATTGCAGTTGCCGAGATCGTAGCAGGACTCGAATTGGATACCGATTCGATCTGTGCCGCACTTTTGCATGATACGGTGGAGGATTGCTCCGAAAAAACCGATCTGCGCGAGGTGGAGAAAAAATTCGGCCCGACCGTGGCGCTTTTGGTGGACGGACTGACCAAGATGGTCGTGCTGAAGGTGGAGGATAAAGAAGAGGCACACATCGAGAACCTGCGCAAAATGCTGCTTGCCATGTCGCGCGATGTTCGCGTGATCTTTATCAAGCTGTGCGACCGATTGCACAATATGCGAACCCTGTCGGTAAAGCCCGATAACAAGCGCCGTATCACCGCATTGGAAACCATGCAGGTCTATGCTCCCTTGGCACACCGCCTCGGTATGCAGCGTATCAAGCAGGAGTTGGAGAATCTGGGCTTGCAATTCCTCGATCCGATCGGATACCACGAGGTTCACAACCACATCGAGGAGAAGTACGGACAAAACGTTGGATTTATTGAAAACGTGCGCTCCTTGGTTGATGCGAAGATGCGTGAGAACAATATTCATTTCACGCTGGAGGGACGCATCAAATCGGTTTATTCGATCTACAAGAAGATGTATTCGCAGAACAAGTCCTTTGATCAGATCTATGACTTTTACGCGATGCGGATCATCGTGGATACCGAGCTGGAATGTTATACGGCACTGGGACTGATTCACGAAATGTTCAAATCGATCCCCGGCAGATTCAAGGACTATATTTCCACGCCAAAGCCCAATATGTACCGCTCTCTGCACACAACGGTTATCGGACGCGACGGTATTCCGTTTGAGGTGCAGATCCGTACCCGGGAAATGCACCATATTGCCGAATACGGTATCGCAGCGCACTGGAAATACAAATCGGGTAGCTCCTCCAAGGAAGAAATGGATCGCAAGCTGGAGTGGATCGCCCGCCTGATCGAGACCGAGGACGACCAACGCGATCCCGATGAATTTATGAACGCGCTCAAGACCGATATCTTCCATGATGAGGTCTTTGTCTTTACGCCTAAGGGCGATGTGATCGCGCTTCCGAACGGTGCAAACGTGATCGATTTCGCGTATGCCATCCATTCGGCGGTGGGTGATAAGATGATCGGCGGTAAGATCAACGGCATGATCGTTCCGATCGATCGAACACTGGAAAACGGCGAGATCGTGGAGATCCTGACCTCCAACGCCTCGCGCGGTCCCAGCCGAGATTGGCTGAATATCGTAAAGACCAGTGCGGCACGCTCCAAGATCCGTGCTTGGTTCAAAAAGGAAAAGCGAACCGACAATATTCAGGTCGGTAAGGCAACGGTGGAGTCTGAGCTTAAAAAGATCTCCAAAAGCTTTACCGATGCACAGCGCGACCAGGTGGTCAGCGCGGTCGGTGCGCGCATGGGCTTTAACAGCGCGGAGGATCTTTACAACGCCATCGGTTATGGCGGCGTAAGCATGGCAAAGGTAACGCGTCGCTTGCAGGAAGAAAGTGCCGATATCATTAAGCCCGAGGTCGTTGAGCCGATCGCGGCTCCCGAGCCTCAAAAAATCGTAACAAGCAGCAAGCCGCGAAACGTTAAGTCGAACAGCGGTATTATCGTGGACGGAGAGGTAGGCTGCATGGTCAAGTTTGCGCGGTGCTGCAATCCCTTGCCGGGAGATTCGGTTATCGGATTCGTTACCAAGGGCTACGGAATCTCGATCCATAAGCTTGACTGTCCCAATGTGGTGCAGAGCAGAAACAATCCCGAAAACGCCGACCGCTGGAAGGAGGCGCATTGGGAGGCTTCCGAAACACACGGAGACAGCCAGAGCATGTATGAGGCACTGCTGCAGATCCATGCCGATAACCGTATCGGCATGCTTGCCGATATTTCAACGGCGCTTGCCGATATGCGTGTTTCGATCCTGCAGATCAATGTGTCCTACAAGAGCGACGGAAGCTCTATCGTGAATATGATGGTTGGCTGCCGAAATATCGATCACTGCAATTCGATCGTTTCGCGTTTGCGCTCGCTCAACGGTGTCAACAACATCCTGCGTGGATTTTCATAAGCTTTGAAAGAGAGAAAAACAACATGAAAGCAGTTATTCAAAGAGTTGCACATGCCTCTGTTGTAGTGGATGGGCAAACGGTTGGTTCTTGCGGTGCGGGATATATGATCCTTTTGGGCGTTGCCGAAGGCAACACCGAGCAGGATGCCGAGCTGTTGTGCAGAAAAATCGTCAATCTGAGGATCTTTACCGACGAAAACGATAAAATGAATCGGTCGATCAAGGATATTGACGGCGAGATGCTGGTGATTTCTCAGTTTACGCTCATGGCAAATTACCGCCACGGCAACCGTCCCGATTTTCTGGCATCGGCAAAGCCAGATGAAGCCAACCGACTGTATGAGTATTTTATGTCGCTTGCAAAAAAGGAGATCCGCCGAGTCGAGGCGGGTGTCTTTGGCGCACACATGGAGGTCTCACTTCTCAACGACGGACCTGTGACCATTGTAATGGACAGCGAAGTGCTGAAATCCAAAAAGTAAGGAATTTTGTTATGAAATTGATTTTAAACGGAAACATCAACATATACTACGTGCAGACGCTTTGTATGATCTTCTTTCCGGGTGAAAAGTTTGGTGCGGGGGAAGCGGAAAATGGAAACGCGCCGATCCTCCACCTTGATCTGATCGAAAAGGATGGGGGATTGGAAGCCGCCGTAAAGGTCTCTTTCAACGGAAAACAAGCCGAGGCGGTGAAATTTTATCCGTACACCGAGACGGTTGAGCACGACAAAACGGCAAAGCTTGCTTGCGGTGCCGCCGTGATAGCGGCTTGCGGAGAGCTGATGGGGTACCGTCCGTCCTGGGGAATGCTGACAGGCGTTCGTCCTTCTAAGGTTGCTACCGAGCTTTTGCAGAGCGGAATGAGCAAAACACGCGTGAAAAGAACGCTGACCTCCGAATATTTCGTGATCCCCAAAAAGGCGGCACTTGCCACCGATGTGGCTCTGAATGAGCAACGCCTGATCGGAACCTGGGATCCCAAGGACTGCAGCGTTTATGTGGGGATTCCGTTCTGTCCTTCCCGTTGCTCGTATTGCTCCTTTGTTTCCTATACCTCCAAAAAGCTGTTGTCCTTGATTCCCGAATATCTATTACACCTTGCGTATGATCTGGAAAAGATCTTCTCCAAGATCAAGGAGCTGGGCTTGCATGTAAAAACCGTTTATATCGGCGGCGGAACACCTACGATTCTTTCTGCCGAGCAATTACGCTTTTTGCTCGAAAAGATCGCTTCGCTTGTTGATGTGACCTCGCTTGAGGAATATACGCTGGAGTCGGGCAGACCCGATACGATCACCGCGGAAAAATTCGCCGTGGCACGGGAATTCGGCGTCACACGCGTGTGCGTCAATCCGCAATCTCTGTGTGACGATGTTCTGCAGGAAATCGGACGCGCCCATACGGCAGAGGATTTCCTTCGCGCATATGAAATCGCGCGCAATTCGGGAATTCCGTATATCAATACCGATCTGATCGTCGGTTTGCCGGGAGATAATTTCAAGAGCTTTTCAAAAACCTTTGATAAGATTCTTTCCCTGCGTCCCGAAAACATTACCGTACATACCTTCTGTGTCAAAAAGGCGGCAGATATTTTGCGGCAGGGAAGTCACGTTTATTCGTTGCGCGGAGGCGATGCGGGCAAATGTGTGGACTACACGCAGCTTCGCGCCCAGCAGGAGGGTTATCTGCCTTATTACATGTACCGCCAGAAGAATACGGTCGGCAATTTTGAAAATGTCGGCTTTGCCCTGGAGGGTGCAGAAGGGCTTTATAATATTTATATGATGGAAGAGATCCACTCGATCTTCGCCGTTGGAGCGGGAGCCGTTTCCAAAATGGTGGATTACCGTCCCGAAAACGGCGGAAAACCGATCATTGAGCGATTGTTCTATCCCAAATATCCGTATGAGTATTTGAAGGATGAAAGCACCGAAGAAAAGGTTGCCGCTATGGAGGCGTTTTACCGCGAGCATCATATCATCTGAACGGAGATTGAGCGTCTTTGCCCATCGAAAGGGGTATCTGTATGAAAAAATGTTATCATGTTACCGTGCCGACCGACGCGGAGGCTCTTCATGCTTATGTAATGGAGTGTGACCGCCGTTTCGAAGAGGAAATGGATGATGTGGTGGAGCGCGTTGCCTCCATGCCCGATCTCAGACTTTTGGGATTGACCGGACCTACCTGCTCGGGAAAGACCACTACGGCAAAAAAATTGACACAGTGTCTGGAATCCCACGGTCACCGCGTTCATGTGATTTCGATCGATGATTTCTATTACGATACTGAATATTTGCGTAACCGCCCGGGGATCGGTGCGGACGTAAAGATCGATTTTGATTCCGAAGATACCATTGATACCGCGCTTTTGGCGGAGAAGACCGAACGGCTACTGCAAGGTCTTCCCACAAAAATGCCGCGTTTCAATTTCCGAACAGGGCAGAGAGAGGACGGTCTTACCATTGATCCGAGTCCCGAAGATGTCTTTTTGTTTGAAGGGATCCAAGTGCTGTATCCAAAGGTTCACGAGATTCTGCAAGGAGAATCCTACCGTTGCATCTATATCTCTCCCGAATACGGGATCGAGATCAAGGGTGAGGTGTTCGAGCCGAACGAGATCCGCTTGATGCGCCGTCTTGTGCGAGATCAGCTCTATCGTGCCAGCAACGCCGAATTCACCTTCTTTTTGTGGGACAGCGTTCGCGTCAACGAGGAAAAAAGTATTTTCCCCAATACGCATACCTGCCACTATTTTATCAATTCCACGATGCCGTACGAGATCGGTATGCTCAAGCCGTATCTGGAGGGCATGCTTCCCACGCTTCCGCGTGAGAACGAGCATTGGGACGAGGCACAGCGGCTTTTGAAAAAGCTGGAGAAGATCGATCCCGTTCCGTCGCAATATATTGCAGAAAACTCTTTGTATAAGGAATTCATTTGATGAAAACGATTTTTAAAAACGTAACCCTGCTTCCCGAATACGGCTTTGGAAGCAAGCCCGTCTATGTTGTGGTGGACGGCAAGAAAATTACGGAAATTACCGAGAAAATGCCCGATATGAGCGGTGCTGATGTAATCGACGGAAATCAGAATCTTCTGATGCCTGCCTTTTATAACACGCACTGCCATGCGGCGATGACGCTGTTTCGCGGCTATGGAGAGGATCTTCCTTTGCAGAGATGGCTGGAGGAGAGAATCTTTCCTGCTGAGGAGAAATTGACCGACCGTAGTGTTTACGTTGCTACCAAATGGGCGGTTGCGGAAATGCTGAAGGGCGGTATTGCATCCTTCTCGGATATGTATATGTTTGAGGATTCGGTGGCAGAGGCGGTTCTGGAAACGGGAATCAAAGCCAACCTTTCACGCTGTATGGTCTCCTTTGATCCCGAGGTCGATATCAAAAAAGACAGCCGTTTTGCCGAATCGTTATCCCTCATTCGTCAATATCACAATGCCGATGACGGAAGAATCATTGCGGATCTTTCCTTGCACGCCGAATATACCAACGTTCCTGCGGCTTGCCGCGATCTTGCCGCGTATGCCAAGGAGAACGGATATGGTATGCAGATCCATTTGTCCGAAACCGAAAAGGAGCATACCGAGTGTATTGCCAGACACGGGAAAACACCCACCGAGTTTTTTGCCGATCTTGGTGTGTTGGACGTAAGAACCACCGCCGCACACTGCGTATGGCTGAGTGATGACGATATGCGTATTTTGGCGCAAAAGGGTGTGAGTGTGGCACATAATCCCGTCAGCAATCTCAAGCTCGGAAGCGGTGTGATGCCTTTGCGCAAGCTTCTGGATGCAGGAGTGAACGTTTCTTTGGGTACTGACGGTGTGGCTTCCAATAATCGCCTGGACATTTTGCGTGAGATGCAAACTGCGGCGATCTTGCACAAGGGTGTGATGCGCGATCCTGCCATTACTACGGCGCGTGAGATGATTGCTTTGGCAACCGTCAACGGTGCACGTGCGCAGGGACGCTTTGACTGCGGTACGGTAAAGGTTGGAAACCGTGCCGACCTGATCCTGGTCAACCGAAATTCTGTCCATAATGTTCCGTCTTACGACGATTACGCAATGCTGAACTACAGTGCCGAACGCTCGGATGTCCTTCTGACAATGGTCGATGGACGCATACTTTACCGAAACGGTGAGTATACTTCTATTGATGAGGAGCGTCTTGGCTTTGAAGCGCGTGAGGTGTTCGCTCATTATTTTGATTGAATGAGCGGATGGTGAGTGTATGATGGATGCGGTACAAACGAATACGAAGAAAACCTTTTTATCGGGTGTGTTGCTTCTGTCAATCTCCACCTTACTTGTAAAGCTGATCGGACTGATCTATAAAATTCCCATGCTCACCTACCTTGGGTCGGAGGGCATGGGCTATTTCAATTCGGCTTATGAAATATACGCATTGTTCTGCGTGATCGCAACGGCCGGGCTTCCCGTAGCCCTTTCTGTGCTGATCTCCCAAGCGATCGCAAAGGGAGAGAGCTTTCGTGTTCAGCGGATATATCGCGTGGCGATGACGGTGTTTTTGTGGTTAGGTGTCCTTGGAACGGCCGTTATGATGCTGTTTGCGGGAACCTTTTGCAAGCTGATCAAAAGCCAAAACGCCTTTTACTGTATCTTATCGATCGCTCCCACGATCTTTTTTGTCTGCATCTCGTCTGCACTGCGCGGATATTTTCAAGGGCACCAAAGAATGCTTCCCACCGCAATATCACAGATCATAGAATCGGTCGGAAAGCTGGTATTCGGTCTTGTTCTGGCAAGATACGCTCTGCACCAAGGCTATTCTACGGCAACCGTTGCGGCATTTGCGGGACTTGGACTGACGTTGGGAACGGCTGTTTCCATGCTTTACTTGATGCTGGAAAAAAAGCGTTTTTCTCGCACTTGCGATAGTCCGATCCCGACAAAATCTGAGACTTTTCCCGAAAAATACCGTGATGTTTTAAAAAAACTTGCAAAATTAGCGATCCCGATGACCTTGGGTGCATCCTTGGTCAGCGTTACCAAGCTGATCGATATGACCATGATCCTGCGCCGCCTGCAAAGCATCGGATATACCGAAATCGGGGCGAACGAAGCCTATGGAAGCTACACTACGCTGGCACTATCGGTCTACGGGCTTTTACCGGCACTCGTCAATGCGGTGGCTTTGCCGCTGGTTCCGATGTTATCGGCAGCGATTGCATCAAAGGATCAAAATCGGCAAGAGCAGATGATCCGCACCTCCTATCGTCTTACCGCTTTGTTTGCGATCCCCGCGGCACTTGGAGTCGCGGCGTTTGCGCGCCCGATCCTGACGCTGCTGTTCGGCAGTGATCCCGAAGCGGTTGCCGCTGCATCTCCGTTGCTTTCTTATCTCGGCGTGTCGGTCTTCCTTTCCTGTATGATCACCGCAACCAATTCGGTTCTGCACGCCTACGAGGAGGTCAACCGACCGATCCTTTCGATGCTGGCGGGAGCAGGCGTTAAAATTGTCGGAGCCTACTTTTTGATCGGAATTCCGCAAATTGCTCTTTTGGGCGCACCTATCAGCACGTTTTTGTGCAATGCGGCTGTTGTTCTGATCAACCTGTATTTTGCAACCAAGCTTTGCGCGGTGCGCGGACTGCGCCCCATTTTTCTCAAGCCCTTGCTTTGTGCAGCGCTTGCGGTCGGAGGATCGCTTTGGCTGTTTTGGACGCTTTGCCGTTACTCCTTGGGGCAAACGGCCGCATTCCTGATCGCCATGGCAGTGGCGGTGCTTGGATATTTGCTTTTGTCTTGTCTGTTTGGCGTATTTTGCGCCGAGGATGTTGCGCTTTTGCCGTTTGGCGAAAAGCTTTGCTCTGTGTTGAGACGCTTGCATCTTTTGCGTCGGATCAATCGGGAAGAACAAAATTTTTGAAATTTGAAAAAAAGGAAGAGGATAAATTATGACTGTACAGGAAGAAATCGCCGAATTGATGCAAAAAAGCACCTATACCTTTGATGATCTTGTTGCGGTAACAAGGATTTTGCGCTCGGAGGAGGGCTGTCCTTGGGACCGTGAGCAGGATCATCACAGCGTGCGGTCATCTATGATAGAGGAGACTTATGAGGTCGTGGAGGCGATCGACACCGACGATCCCGTGCTTTTGCGGGAGGAGCTTGGAGATGCGTTGTTCCAGGTGCTGTTTCACGCGCAGATCGAAACCGAAGCCGAGCGGTTCGGAATCGGGGAGGTGGTGGATGACGTTTGCAAGAAAATGATCCACCGTCACCCGCACGTGTTCGGGAACGTTTGCGCCGACACCAGCGCAGATGTGCTGAAAAACTGGGAGATCATCAAAACCGAGGAAAAGCAACGAAACACGCTTGCGGACAAGCTTCGTGCCGTTCCCCCGATGTTACCTGCCCTGATGCGCGCTTCCAAGATCGGAAAGAAAGCGGGAAGATGTGCCGACGTTGGTGCCGAGGGCTTGATCTACGCCCTGGAGGCACAGCTTACATCCATGAAAAAGAGCATCGGACAAGAGGGCTTTGACGCTGCGAAGCAGATCGGTGCGTTCTTGATGCGTACGGTCGATCTTGCACGCGCAATGGGCGTTGATGCCGAGCTTTCCCTGGCGCAGGAGACCGATCGATTTATCGATGCCGTGGCAGAAGCTCCATTAAATGAAAAATAATCAAAAAAAAGACGAAAAACCTATTGCTAATTTGGCAAAAATATGATAAAATAAGTTAGCGGACCCAAATTTATTATAAGGAGATTTTAGACAATGAAAAAAACAGAATTGATCGATAAGATCGCAAAGGCTTCGGGATTGACCAAAAAGCAGGCTGCAGCAGCATTTGATGCATGCGTAGGCGGAATTGTTGACGCATTGGCAAACGGTGAAAACGTACAGATCTCGGGCTTCGGTACCTTCAACATCAAAAACGTACCCGCACACACCGGCAGAAATCCCCGTACCAATGAAACGGTTGAGATCGCAGCATCCCGCCGTGTAACCTTCGCAGCAGGAAAAACCTTGAAGGAAAAGATCAACGAATGAGACTGGACAAGTTCCTGAAGGTATCCCGTATCATCAAGCGGCGCACCGTTGCCAATGATGCCTGCGATGCAGAGCATGTGGCGGTAAACGGAAAGCGTGCAAAGGCTTCCTACGATGTGAAGGAGGGCGATGTGATCGAGGTGACCTTCGGACAGCGTACACTGAAGGTGCGTGTCTTGAACGTCAAGGAATACACGCCCAAGGCAGAGGCTTCAAGTCTCTATGAGGTTTTGGAATAAGACAGGCACGGATCTGAATAAAACGCAGGCTTCCTGCATAAATTGTAGCAAACCGAAGGAGGGGAGCTATCAATGAATGTGGAGGCAGAACGAAGCCGTCGGGCTGAACATAAGCTGACGCTGTGTGGCAGGGAGAGCCTTGAGGTTCGAGGTGTCACGGACGTGGCGAATTTTGATGAACAAACGGTGGTGTTGAACACACTGTGCGGCGGGATGGAGATCGAGGGGAGTGCTTTGCATATCCACGTTCTCAATATTGAGGACGGCGTGGTGACGCTGGACGGAAAGATCGATTCGATATCCTATTACGAGCAGGAATCCGACGGAAAAGACGGCAAAAACGGCTTTTTCGGCAGACTCTTTCGTTAAATTATCGCTATGGAGATCTCACAGGGCGCACTGGCGTGGCTTTATCTTTGTGCACTGCTCTTAGGATGCGCGCTTGGAGCCGTTTACGATGCTTTGCGTATCTCCCGTATTTTTCTGGGGGTTCATTACAGCCGTCGGGCAACAAAATACATACAGGGCATACGCTTGCCGCTCTTAAAGCAACGCTTGAAAAAAGGGAAGCGGCGTATGCTCGGTGTTGTTGTGTTTGTTGAGGATCTGTTTTTTTGTATTCTTTGCGGGATCGCGCTGATCCTGCTCTTTTACGAATGCAACAACGGAAAGATCCGATATCCCGTGATCCCGATCGTGGGCGCGGGCTTTCTCTTATACCGCGGAACCTTGGGAAAGCTTGTGATGCTGTTTTCCGAGGTCATTGCGTTTGCGATCGGAGCCGCGTTTCGTTATGTGTGCTTTTTTCTCCTGTTTCCCGTACGATTCGCTTGTAAGTGGATCAGAACGGGAGTTCAGAAGCTGGCGGCACGCCTTGCCGCGAGCAGAAGAAAACGGGAGAGGCTCCGATACACCGAAAGGGTATCTACGCAAGGCTTGCAAAACGCCTGCGGTTTGATTCCTGAGATTTTGCCCAAAGAGAGTCGTGTAAAATGAGGTAAAAAGCTTGGCAAACAATAAAAAACAATTCAGTCTTACTCTGCTCATACGCATCCTGCTGGCAACGCTGATCGTGGTTTCGATCGGATTGTTTGCGTACCGTGTGATGCAGTATAATGCCTTGGTGGAAGAAAAAAAGGTAAGTCAAGAGAAACTGTATCAGCTGAAGGAAATAAAGGAAGAGTTGCAGGAGCTGAAAGACCGCGGCTATACCAAGGAAGACATCATCAGGATTGCAAAAGAAAAATGGGGACTCTATTTCCCCGACGAAGAAATATTGATACCCGAATAAGAAACGAGAGACAGCGGATATGGCAGAAAAAAACAAGGATAGCAAACGCGTGATCGCGCAAAATAAAAAAGCGTTCCACGATTATTTTGTGGAAGAACGGTATGAGGCGGGAATTGCTCTGTTCGGAACCGAGGTTAAGAGTATTCGTGCCGGGAACGTGAATCTGAAGGATTCCTATTGCTCCTTTGAAAAGGGGGAGATGTTCGTGGTTGGAATGCACGTCAGCCCTTATGAGCAGGGGAATATCTTCAACCGCGAGCCGTTGCGTGACCGTAAGCTGTTGATGCACCGCAGGGAGATTTTGAAGCTGCAGGGGCTGGTACAGCAGAAGGGATTGACCTTGGTGCCGCTTTCGCTGTATTTTCTGGGAAGCCACGTGAAGGTGGAGATCGGCTTGTGCCGCGGTAAAAAGCTGTATGACAAACGCGATTCCGATGCCGCACGTCAGGCAAGCAGAGATATCGACCGTCACATGAAGGACCGTTCTTACGAAGGATAACGCAAGAAAGTGCTTGAAACGAGATGTCGTTTCAAGCACTTTTGTCGATTTTGCGTCACAAAAGCATGGGAAATAAAAACAGCATTCGGCGCAGGCGGCAATAAATGCTTGAGAACTGTGTATACGGCAACGGATTTTTTCCAAAACCGCACTCCACGGTAAAAGAGGGGATCCCAAGCGACTGTACACACCAATCGGTAAGTCCACCGAATGCCGCTGTGCCTGTGGCGCACGATAATCGGTATCCGCTGACGCTTGCGAGCTGCTGTGCGATCTTTTCGGCTCGCGGCGGCGTTTGATCTCCGCTTTGATAGAAGATCTCCTCGCCCTGTGTATGCAATGTCATCACACCGCTTGGTTCACAAGTGCGAATCAGATTGGCAAGTGCCGCAGTTTCCGGCTCGGATTCGGGCGACTCACCGCTGAATTTTGTGGGAGAGCCGCTATCTGTTCCGTTTTCGATTTCAATTTGCTTGTATTCGGCAAAGCCCGCATCGTAATTGTGATTCAGATCCACGCCTCTCGCGTTTGCCTGCCAATGCGAAAAATCCTCGCTGTTACCGTTCATTTTCAAAACGCGCTCATAGAGTGGATTTTCGGGCGCCAGCCCATGGATCTGGTATTCTGCTCCGTCGGGATTGAGCATGGGAACGATGTACAGCGTGTGAGATTCCAGCATCCAGTGCGGCATGGCTCCGCCGATTTGTGTTTGCCGCTCTGACGCGGTGCAAAGGTCGTTGACAAAGCGCAAAAGCAACGCTGAGGTGATCCATTCCATACCGTGATGGGTAGCAACATACAGCGCTTTACGCGTGCCGTTGCCAAGTGTGAGCAGGGGGATCGATCGCCCAAGCACACTGGTACCAAGGCACCCGACACGCAAAAATGAATACCGATTTTCCAAGGCATTGACTCGAGCCATAAGGGCGTTGTAATCAAGAATACACGGCTGATCAAACAAATGATTCTGTTCGGATTGCATAACAAGCTCCTTTTCGGGTACTTTTCTAACAGATTATGCGGTCGAATCAAAATATTTACAATTTACAGGTGAAATGAGCTTCTTTTTATGCTATAATAAATCAAATATCGTTTGAGAGGAAAAAAACGTGAAATTATCATTGATTCACTTGACGGTTTTGAAGAAAAATCTCAAAAAACTGGCTTTGATCCTTTTGGGGATCGGGGCGTTTTATGCGGTGGTCTGTACGCCGCTGTATCATGTGACCAATTCGGATATTCTGTTCCGTGACGGAGTTGCTTCCTTGGTTGTGGACTACGTGATGGATATTACGAACTTTTTGTTTTATTGGATCAGCTTTGCCTTTTTGCTGTACGTAGGGATCACGCTTGGCAAAACAACGCTTTTCAGACCGTTTCTGATTGTGATCGGCGGTGCTGTTATCTTTCGTTATTTTGCCAGCCTGATCGCAGGCTATTTGATCAACGGAATTCCCACCAAGTGGAGTGTTTGGCGCGAGGATCTGCTCTATCTTGCCATTGACGTGCTGCTGGATGCCGCACAGATCACCGTTGCATTTCTGCTGATCTACCGCAGAAGCCAACAGATGAGCGGAAGCTCCAAGTATTTTCCTGTTACGAAGCCGGAGGACCGTCAAAATCCGGTTGTGATGACAGCGGCACTTTTGGCGGCAATTCCTTCTGTGATCCATCTGATCACGCGTGTGATCTATGATATTTGGGAGGGTTACATTCCGCAGGACGGCGGAGACCTGTTGTGGATGATCCTTGGATATGCCTCCGAGCTTCTTGGCTTTGTAGCCGGATTCTTTGTGATCATTCTGGTGATCAATCACCTCTATATGAAAGCCAAGGCTATGCAGATCGCATACGATGAGGCAAAGAACTCGATCTTAAATCCCAACACCGAAAAAAAATCCGAACAAGAATAACGCAAACAAAAAACACGCACAGAATCCCTTGCCATTGACTGGTATTCTGTGCGTGTTCTGTTTATTGATCGATATCGAACATTTTTAGTTGCTCTTCTTGGGTGGGCTTGGGAGCGCGGTAGGGGATTCCCAGATGCTCGTATGCCATGCGTGTGACGCATCTGCCGCGCGGTGTGCGGTTCAAAAATCCGATCTGCATCAGATAAGGCTCGTACATATCCTCCAGTGTGATCGCCTCCTCGCCAACCGTTGCGGCAAGTGTTTCCAGACCTACGGGACCGCCGTCATAGTATTTGATAATGGTCTCAAGCATTCTGCGGTCTACGTTATCCAAGCCGAGATGGTCGATCTCCAAACGGTTGAGTGCATAATTGGCGATTTCCGCATTGATCGAGCCATCGCCCTTAACCTGTGCAAAGTCGCGCACACGCTTGAGCAAGCGATTTGCAATACGGGGCGTTCCGCGTGAGCGTCCCGCGATCTCGATCGCACCGTCATCGGTGATCTCCATGCCCAAAATTCCCGCATTGCGGCGGACAATGGTGGCAAGATCCTCGGGGGTGTAAAGCTCCAGCTTCAGAATGACACCAAAGCGGTCACGCAGCGGTGTGGTCATCTGACCGGCTCTTGTGGTAGCGCCGATCAGGGTAAAACGGGGGAGATCGATACGGATACTGCGTGCGGCAGGTCCTTTTCCGATGATGATGTCCAGCGCGTAGTCCTCCATAGCGGGGTAAAGGATTTCCTCCACCGAGCGGGAAAGACGGTGGATCTCATCGATGAACAACACGTCGCCCTCGTTGAGGTTGGTAAGGATCGCGGCAAGGTCGCCTTGCTTTTCGATGGCAGGCCCCGACGTGATGCGGATATTGACACCCATTTCGGCTGCAATGATGTTGGAAAGAGTGGTTTTACCCAAGCCGGGAGGGCCGTACAGAAGCACGTGATCCAATGGATCGTTGCGCTTTTTTGCGGCTTCAATATAGATCTTCAGATTCTCCTTGACCTTTTCCTGCCCGATGTACTCATCCAGTGTTTTGGGACGCAGGGAAACGTCCACGTCGGAATCCTCGGCGTGGTAGCTTGTATTCATAATACGGTTTTCAAAGTCAAATTCGGTGGTATCCATGTCCATATAATCGGTCTCCTTTATTCAAATTGTTCGGGAGTATCAATACTTGACCAGTTTTTTCAGAGAGAGACGGATGATCTCCTCCAGCTCCAGGGTTTCGGTGGGGATGTCCTTGAGTACGTTTGCAGCTTCGGCACGGGAATAGCCCAGCACCACCAGTGCGTCTGTTGCTTCGGAAAGCTTTCCGCGCGCATTGGCTTGCGGCAGGGCAACGCCCTTGAGGGATGCAGAGGAAAAGTCTTCGCCCGCGTGTTCCTTCATCAGCTTGTCCTTCAGCTCCAGAATCACTCGAGCCGCCGTTTTGGGACCGATTCCGCTTGCTTTTGCGATCGTCTTTTTATCCTCGGTACAAACGGCAAGCGCAAATTTTTCGGGGGTGAGGAGAGAGAGGATCGACATTGCCGCCTTGGGACCGACACCCGATACCGAGATCAGCATTTTGAAGGAGGACAGCTCGGTTTCGCTTGCAAATCCGAACAGCTCGATGCCGTCCTCACGAACCGCCATATAAGTATATAACCGAACCGTCGGAGGCTCGCTGACCGAACGGTTGGGGGGCATTGCGTCGTATGTGGTGCCGCTGACGGTGAGCTTGTAGCCCACGCCGCCCACGTCGATCACGGCAAGATTGGTTTCCAGATGCGTTAATTTTCCGCTAAGATAATAAAACATAGTATATCCTTTCCATTCAGGCAGAGTTTGCTTTTCGTTTTTTCTTTCGTTTTCCGCCTTCAAACCGACCTTTTACGGTGTCATCGGAGTGCTGCTTTGGAACCGATACCACGGCACGAAGAATTTTGATCTTCATGATATGCTTTCGGAAGAGAATGAGAGAGGTCAAAAGTCCGATGCTGATCAAAGAGACAGTCAAGCCGATCCAAAGCGTATTCGGGGAATAGACCAGCTCCACCGAATGTGTTTGTCCCGCCTCGCCGTCAATATAAAATGCGATGACAGAGCCAAGCGCCTTGATCGGCTCAACCGCTTGACCGTCCACTGTGATCTTCCATCCCTTATCATAAGGAATGGTGGTCAGAACAAGCTCCTTTTGTCGGGATGCCTGAAAGGTTCCCGCAAAGGAATGCTCGGTGTATTTCGTGATCTGCAGTTGATCTTCTGCAAGACGGGACATGGCGTTTTTAAATACGTCCATATCCAAAAAGTAAAAGTAGTGTTCGCCGATCACGGCATACAGCCGTTCGGTTTCAAGTGTCAGCTTCAGCTCCAGCACGTCGCCCGCTTGGTGCTTGCCCAAGGCGACGATCCCGTTGGAATCCTTACCTGCAAACGAGCCGAGCTTGGTTTCTATCCCGCTCACGGTCATGAGCATTGTGACCTCACGCAGCTCGTCCGACGGCAGATAGAAGAATATCTCACCGTCATTCGGTACTTGTATCGTATAGGTAACGTAGGCGTCCTTTTTGGCGTTTTCCTTGATATACGCGTAACAGCCGTTGTCGATGCGGTCATCCAGGTTTTCCGAGATCGCGGTATCGGTCAGTTCAATCGGGACAAAAAGCCGCAGCGTTTCTTCTTCTCCCAGCATCGCGCTGACCATTGCGTTCAGGCGCTCAAAAGGAGAATGATAAGGATCGACATAAGTTGCGTTGGTATCGGTCTCCTCAATGTCCAGCCAGCCGTTGACGGTATCCTTTACACCCGAGAGCCACTCGGACATGGCACTTTGATCGATATTTTCGGTGGGAAGCGTTGTGTCCGATTCGGTAAAGCCCAAAGGAAAATCCAGAACCGCATCGTCTGCGCCGTAAGCGATCGACAGGGCATACGGATTGTAGTAAGCGGTATATCGGTTTTCAAAATCCTGTGTGTAGATCTGATAATAATCGGAATAGACCGAGTCCTCGGAGAGGATATACTTGACGCCAAGCAACGAATCGTTCACAGGATTTCCGCCGAAATACGCGGAGGAATGTGCTCGGGAATGATATCCCATCTTGTTGAGAAAAAGAACGGTCTCTTTATTGAGTGTAGAGGTCGAGCCCGAGAGCCCACGGATATTGAGCGCCATATTGTCGTTGACCTTTCGGGAAATGGTCTTTTCCATTCGGTAGAAGGAGGTGTCCGATTCCTGTACCGCTTGAACGATCGGGCGTGCTTTGGAAAGAAAATTGTTGTAATAGCTGTATTTGGAGAAGCCTACGTCCGCATCAAAGGCATTCATGTTGAAAAGACCGCTCAAAAAGACCTCTATACAAACGACCGATACCAACACCGTGCTGATGATCTGCGTTGCTGTACATTTTCGCGCAATTCCAAAGACCGTCAGATATGCCGCAAGCAAGAGAACCGTAAACAGGATACAGGTCAGCGCATCGGGTGAAAAATAGTCTTTCTCCTCGGTGAAAAGCAAAACAATGCACAAAACGGCGATGAGTGCGGTGGCGCCGAGAATCGGTTTGAGCGGCAGCGTCTTGATCTCTCCGAACGCACGGCAGGCAAGCGTACACAGGAAGAAACAAAGCATAAAGCTGTAGCGGTAGTTCAGCCAGTTCGGCTTTTGAAATCCGTGCCAGATCAAGTCGGGTACGCTGAATGCAAAGCTGAAGATCAAAACAAGGATAAAGATCGCGGCGGCAAGCTTTTCACGCGCGGAAAACCGCTTGGAGAAAAAGAACACGGGAAGTAAAAGAAGGGTTAAAACGCCGCAATAAACGAAGGGAAGACCTTCGGGACGAACGGTATCGTAGGATCCGGGCAGAAATTTATAAAATAACTGCAAAAAATCAAAATTGAGCGACCAGGACCAATCGGGGGAGGAGAAGGTCGTTTTTCCGAAGTTTAACGAGTAGTACGCCGATAGCAGAATGAGCGATGCCATTCCAATGGCGATGACCGAATACAGCGCGATCCGCCCAAAGGATTTGAGAAAGTGATGTGTTTCACCGAAAGGATTGTTTCTTCCGTTCTCGGCGTGTGCGAAATAGTATACGAAAAAGTAGATGGCGCAATAAATGCACACCATAAATCCGATATAGAAATTGCTGAACAGGGTGATCGCCAGCAAAATGGTGTAGAGCCTGAACCTGCCTTCCTTGATCAGTGATTCGATACCGAGTGTAATCAGCGGTAACCACATCATTGCGTCGATCCACATGGTATTATGCTGTTGGATCAGCGCGTACGAGGACATTGCGTATCCGAGAGCGAAGACGATGATCGCAATCGGATTTTTTTCTTTCATCGTGCGATGCATATAGTAGCCGAAGCTCCAACCGCACATCGCCGTTTTTAAGAGAAACAGCGCTAAAAGTCCTTCCAGCATCCGCTCCTTCGGAAAAAGAGCGAGCAAGAAAGAAAAGGGACTGGCTACGTAATAGGCGTAAATGCCGAGAAATTCGCCACCCAACGCGCGGCTGAAGGAGTACAACAGATCGGCATCTCCTTTTACGAAGTTGCGCAACGCTTCAAAAAACCAAACGTATTGACCGTTTAGATCCAACACCAAAACGCAACCGTCCCCGAAGGGGTGATGGCCTTTTGCAATATAGAGCATCCAAACCAGCACGGCAGGAAGCAGCGCGCAAAGAATCAGATACCGGTATTTTGTCAGAAAAATTCCTATCAGCTGCTTGGCTTTTTGCAGGCGTGTATGCAAAGACGGGGGATGAGCGTTTTGCAAAACGGACTGTTCTTGCTTCATTTTTATTGCTCCTTCTCGGATGTCGGAGCTGTGCTGTCGATCACCGTGCGGATCGCTTTTTCCAGCTTAACGCGGTCGATGGTCATGTCTCTTGCACAGGTCTCGCATTTTACGCGGACCTCACTGCCCACGCGAAGGATCACAAAAATATTGCCGCCGCAAGGATGCTTTTTCTTCAGTTGAATGCGGTCGTTGGTATGAAGCGGAATGATTTGCATGGCGGCCTCCTGTTTTGCTATATAAAATATAAAACATATATATTATAACATAAAAAAAGCGCTCTGTAAACCGATTTTCTGTATTTTTAAACGGAATTTTCCAAAAAATAAAATATCGTTTGACATATTGATTTTTTGGTGGTATAATACAAGGTGGATGTTTATGCCAAACAGGTACGCGGAAAGGAGCGAAGCGATGATCATTCTTGGGATAGACCCCGGACTTGCGATCGTTGGTTGGGGTGTGGTTGAATATAAAAATACACGGTTTCGCACCGTTGCGTACGGTTCGGTGCAAACGCCTGCGGGACTTCGCACCGAGGAACGTCTGAAGATGATCTTTGATGGGATCAACGAGCTTTTGGAGAAGTATCATCCCGATGCGGTTGCGGTGGAGGAGCTGTTCTTCAACACCAATATCACCACGGGTATCCGCGTTGCCGAGGCGCGCGGCGTGATCCTGCTTGCCGCAGAGCGTGCCGGTGTCCCGATCTATGAGTACACACCGCTTCAGGTCAAGCAGGCGGTTGTGGGATACGGACGAGCCGAGAAAAAGCAGGTCATCACGATGGTCACCATGCTTCTGGGGCTTCCCAAGCCCCCAAAGCCCGACGATACCGCCGACGCTTTGGCGATTGCGATCTGCCATGCGCACAGCGGTGCATCCCGTCTGGCAAGCTATTATAACAAATAACACTCTATGAAAGGGTACGGATATGTGGTTTTCGGAGAATTGGAAGGATTACGAGCTGTTGGATACATCGGACGGAGAGCGTCTTGAGCGCTGGGGAGATTTTATTCTGATCCGTCCCGATCCTCAGATTATATGGAAAAACGCAGCGCGTCATCCCGCATGGAAGCGCGCGGACGCGGTTTATCGCCGTTCCAATTCGGGTGGCGGCGGATGGGTAAAGAATCGCTTGCCCGAGTCATGGAACATTTCTTACGGGGATCTTCGTTTTGTGTTGCGTCCGATGGGCTTTAAGCATACGGGACTTTTTCCCGAGCAAGCCGCAAACTGGGATTGGTTTTCATCGCTGATCCGCCGTGCGGGCAGACCGATCAAGGTACTCAATCTCTTCGCTTATACGGGAGGCGCAACGGTTGCCGCCGCACAGGCAGGCGCCTCGGTGGTTCACGTTGACGCATCGCGCGGTATCGTGGCGCAGGCAAAGGAAAACGCGGCACTTTCGGGACTTTCCGAAGCACCGATCCGCTATATTGTGGATGATTGCAAGAAATTCGTGGAGCGGGAGATCCGCCGCGGCAATCACTACGACGGGATCATCATGGATCCGCCCTCGTACGGTCGTGGACCGAACGGAGAGGTCTGGAAGCTGGAGGACAGCATTGATGAGCTGATCACGTTGACCTCGCGCCTCTTGTCGGATGATCCGTTGTTCTTTTTGGTGAATTCCTACACCACGGGACTTTCGCCCCTTACGATGAGTTATCTTTTGGATCTGAAGGTGAAAAAACGCTTTGGCGGACAGATCGAATCGGGAGAGCTTGGTCTTCGCGTTGCGCAAACGGGAGCCTTTTTGCCGTGCGGCGCAAGCTCAAGATGGTTTTCCGACAATCACTGAGAGGAGAGAGAGCTTTGTCTGAATTGTTTATCCACACCGAAAATCTCGGCTTTACCTATTCCGAGAGTGACGGTGAGAACGAGCATCCCGCGCTGGACGGTGTTTCGGTGGACATCCGCCGCGGCGAATACGTTGCGGTACTGGGACATAACGGATCGGGTAAATCGACCTTTGCCAAGCTGTTGAATCTGATTCTGGAGCCAACGGTGGGAAAGCTGGTGATCGATGGCGTTGATCTGACCGACCACGAGCTGAGCGACGAGGAGCTGATGCAGCTGCGCCGTACCGTTGGTATGGTATTCCAGAATCCCGATAACCAACTGGTCGCAACCATCGTGGAGGAGGACGTCGCATTCGGTCCCGAGAATCTGGGCGTTCCTCAGCCGGAGCTGAGAGCGCGTGTGGACGATGCCCTTGAAACGGTTGGCATGACGGCGTACGCCAAGCACGAGCCGCATCGTTTGTCGGGTGGGCAAAAGCAACGCGTTGCCATTGCGGGCGTGATTGCGATGATGCCCAAGTGCATTATTTTTGATGAATCTACCGCAATGCTGGATCCCGGAGGTCGCAGAGAGGTGCTTCGTACGATCGAAAAGCTGAACCGCGAATACGGAATTACCGTTTTGAATATTACGCACTATATGAACGAGGCGGCAATGGCTGACCGCGTGATCGTGATCAACGACGGCAAGCTTTTGATGGATGGCACCCCCGACGAGATCTTTGCGCAACGCGATCGGTTGTGTGAAGTAGGGTTGGATGTTCCGCAGTGCGCAGAGCTGATCCACCGACTCAGAAAAGAGGGACTTGACCTTGACGGTACGCATCTTTCCACGATGGAGGGAAGCGTGGAGATCCTGATGGATGCGTTTGCAAAATTGGAAGGATAATGAAGAGGCGATCTGATGAATAAGATTTATTTGGAGAACGTCAGTTATATATACGGGCAGGGAACACCGTTTGAGCAAACGGCGTTGGATGACGTATCGGTTGGGATTCCCGCAGGCTGTATCACCGGAATCATCGGACATACAGGCTCGGGAAAATCGACCATGATGCAACTGCTCAACGGACTGGATTCTCCCATGAAGGGAAAGGTCTTTCTGGACGGTTACGATATCAATTCCCGTCCCGAGGACGTAACGGAAGAATGGAAAAAGCTTCCCGAATATCAGAATTTATCGAAAAGTGCCGCAAAAAAAGCGATTCGAAAAGAGGTTGCTGAGCGTCGCAAAAAGCTGTGCTTCCGTGTGGGGCTTGTCATGCAATATCCCGAATACCAGCTTTTTGAGGAGACCGTTTTCAAGGATATTGCCTACGGTCCCGCTAACATGGGACTTGCTGAGGATGAGATCAAGACCCGTGTGATGGAAGCGGCGGAATTTACGGGAATTACGCCCGATATGCTTGATAAATCTCCATTTGACCTGTCGGGAGGACAGAAGCGGCGCGTTGCCTTGGCAGGCGTGATTGCGATGCGTCCCGAGGTGTTGGTGCTTGACGAGCCTGCGGCAGGACTGGATCCGCGCGGCAGAGATTTTATCTTTGAGGGGATCTGCAAGTATCAGCGTGCATCGGGAAATACGGTGTTGATCGTCAGCCACAGCATGGAGGATATGGCACGCTACTGTGACCACATGATCGTTATGGCAGACGGACGGGTGCAGATCGAGGGAAGTGTGGAAGAGGTGTTTGCTTATGTGAACCGTCTTTCCGCCGTAGGACTTGATATTCCGCAGATCACACAATTGGTTGGTATGTTGCGTGAGCGCGGTCTGGATCTTCCCGAAAATATCTACACGGTTGATGCCGCAGTTGAAGCGATTCGTTCTCTTTATGATGCAAAACGGAAAAAGAACGGAGGTGCGGGATGAACAGCGGAATCTCTTTTGGACAGTATTATCCTGCGGATTCTTTGTTACACCGTCTGGATCCGCGCACGAAGGTGCTGATGACGGTGCTGTATATCGTTTGTACCTTCCTGTGCAGCAGTGCCGTCGGCTTTGCGGCACTGGTCGTTTCGGCGATCGTGCTGGTTTTGATCAGCCGTATCCCGCTTGGCATGATCCTGCGCTCTTTGCTTCCGTTGTTGTTTATTATAGTTTTTACCTCGCTGATCAACGTTTTTATGACAAAGGGTGAGACCTTACTGACTCCCGAGAGCTGGGTGGTCAGTATCTATGCCGAGGGAATCTGGAATGCGGTATTTATGGTATTGCGTATCTCCGTTCTGATCCTCGGAACCGGCGTCTTTTTGACCTATACCACCACACCGATTGCATTGACCGATGCTCTGGAGTCGCTTCTGTCTCCCTTGAAGAAGATCAAAGTACCGGTACACGACTTTGCCATGATGATGACCATTGCTCTGCGTTTTATTCCCACGCTCAGCGAGGAAACGCATAAGATCATGAATGCGCAAAAGGCAAGAGGTGCCGATTTCTCAAGCGGAAGTCTGCTTCGCCGTGCCAAGGCATTGATACCGATCTTGGTTCCTTTGTTTGTTTCGGCATTCAACCGTGCCTTTGAGCTGGCGGCGGCAATGGAGTGCCGTTGTTATCACGGCGGCGAAGGACGCACGCGCCTGAAGGTGCTGCGGTTTCGCGCAGTTGATTGGCTGATGCTGCTTTTGGTTGTCGGCTTTGGCGTTGGATTGTTTTTCTTGAACCGCGTACCGTTTTTGTACGTTATGAAGTAAGCTATGAAACTGTTATTGAAGATTGCTTATGTGGGAACCGCTTATTGCGGCTATCAGGTACAGCCAAACGGCGTCAGTATTCAGCAAAAGCTGAATGAAGCCGCACAGGCTGTGTTTGGGCATCCCTGTGACATCGTGGGATGCAGCCGTACCGACAGCGGAGTCCATGCAAATGAATTTTGTGCAACGGTAACCAAAAAAGGAAGTTCGGAGCTGGAAACACTGATTCCAACCGAGCGTATTCCGCTTGCGCTTACTGCGTATCTGCCGCAGGATATCTCGGTCTTTTGTGCCGAGTGGGTGGGAGAGTCCTTTCATCCGCGTTATGACGTGAAGGAAAAGGAATATCTCTATCGTTTCTACAACCGTGCGGTGCGCAACCCCTTTGAGGAGGATCGCTCGGCGCATATTCCGAAGCCGATCTCTGCCGATGGGTTGCTTTGTATGGATCTTGCCGCTAAAACACTGTGCGGAACTCATGATTTTGCCGCTTACATGGCGCAAGGCTCTTCGGTCAAAAGCACGGTGAGAACCATCACCCGAGCAGAGGTCACACGGGAGGGCGACGTGATCCTGTTTCGCGTTGCCGCAGACGGGTTCCTTTACAACATGGTCAGAATTTTAGCGGGAACGCTTCTGGCTGTCGGTCAGGGGAAACTGAGCGTGGAAGAATTTTGCCGAGTGACCGAATCGCGTGACCGTACGCAGGCAGGCACCACCATGCCCGCATGCGGACTTTATTTGAATCGCGTTATTTACTGATCAGAAAGGAGAGCATCATGCGAAAAGGCTTTTGGCATCGTAAAAAGGATGATCCGATCAATCCCGAAATGCCGCAAAACCAACATTATGAAGCGATTTCCGCGCGGCTTGGCATTTTGCAGGTGCTTTTGTATCTTTCTTTGTTTGCGTTTGTGGTGCTTGCCTTTATCAGCAATACAGAGCTGATCACTTACCGCAATTTTTACTATTTTTTCAAGGATCTGAATACATCCTTTGAGTCGATCAGTATGTACAGCGAGGATTCCGTTTCCTATTCCACCTCGGATGAACAATCCTTTGTGGTCTATCGCAACGGATTGGCGGTGGCAGGAAATACCTCCGTAACGGTCTTTACCGAAACAGGACGCCAAACGCTCAGTCAAACGATCTCTTATAAAAATCCCATTGCCGAGGGCGCGGGAAAATTTCTGTTGGTTTATGAGCTTGGAGGCACGAATTTTTCTTTGTATAATTCCAACGCACAGCTCTATACGGGGACAAGCGATTTCCCGATTCGGGATGCGGCTGTTTCCGACAGCGGAATGTTTGCCATCGTGTCATCCTCGGAAGAATATACCTCGGTTGTTTCGCTGTACAGCAGTAATTTTTTCTTGATCAATCGCTATAATAAAAATGGGTACGTTATGGACGTTGATATTGATGCGGACGGTGGAGAGATCGCCATATTGACCTCCATTCCGCAGGAGGGCTTGTTTCATACCGATCTGCTCCTGCATCAACCCGGAACGGATGGGGAAGGAATCACGGTTTCAATCGGGAATTCGCTTGCATTGCAATGTGCTTATACCGAAACGGGTGGAGTCAGCGTACTCTGCAGCAACGGCTTTTCCTTTGTAAAGGACGGTCGTTCTGCTTCGTTCTATGATTTCAATGAAAGAAGCATTATTTCGGCAGATCTTGGTCCCGACGGGCTTGCTGTTTGCTTGAGAAGCACCGCTGTATCCAATAAAAATGACCTGATTGTATTTGACAAAGACGGTGTTTTGGTGTATAATGAAAGCGCACCTGTGCTGACACAGCAAATGGTGAGAAGCGGAGAATCGGTCTTTTTACTGCATACCGAGGGAATCACGCGCTTGGATCTCTCCGACGGTACATCGTCATTGCATGTCTGCACGACCGAGAACCGTGTCCTTTTGGCACAAAACGATAACGCTGTGTTACTTTGTTCTCCTCAAAAAGCGGTGTTTCTTAAAATATAACGATAAGGAGGCTTTAATATGAGTTCAACTGTTGTGGATATTATCTTCTTAGTCGCCGGAATTTCGATCATCGCAATCGGAGTCATACGCGGCTTTTTAGGGTCTGTGATCCATTTGTTAAAGTATATTCTGGCATTTGTTCTGGCATATTTTCTTGGTGGATTGCTGGCAGACCTTTTAGGCGAATTTGTTTTTTCGTCTCCTGTGAAAAGCTTTGTTTACGATTCTCTTTACAGCGTTTATTCGGAGGCCCCGGCGGTATTTGATGCCGCACGTGCGGTAGAAGCCCTGCCTTCGTTCCTTGTGAGCGACAGCGTTCTGGAAGGGCTCGGAACGGCACAGGGAAGCGGAGAGGCTTTGCTGCAAAGCATGACCGATGCCGTGTCTGCACCGATTATTTCGGTGGTTTCCAATATATTCGGGTATGTTCTGGCATTTTTGCTGTCGCTTGTGGGACTTTGGCTGGCAGCAATCATTCTTACCAAAATGATCGACAAGATCAAGCTTCTTGGCAAATTGAACCGCTTTTTGGGCTTTTTGCTGGGACTTTTGACGGCACTCCTTGTTTTGTTCGCTGTTTCGTCTGTGATCCGCTTCTTCTGGGGAACGACCGATTTCTATAACAATACTGTGATTGTGAAATTTTTCGGAGATTCCTCACTCCTGCGCTTCCTGTCCTTCCTGGATATCGGAAGGGCGTGGTGGACGAGCTGACCGCCAAACCGATAGGTTCGATATAACCGAATCCAAGCAATGAAATTTTAACGAAAGGGATACGATATCCGTACGCGGATTGGTATCAAAGACTCATGGTTCTGTGTTCTCAATGTAAAAAAAGAATGGCTGTTATGTTTGTTACAAAAATGGAAAACGGCCAAAAGGCAACCAAGGGGCTGTGCCTCAAATGTGCCAAAGAAATGGGAGTTCCCGTTGATAATATGATGGGAAATGTCATGAATCAGTTGGGAATCTCTCCCGAGGATATGGCAAATATGGAAGAAGAGATCACCAATATGCTGGAGCAACAGGAAGAGAGTGCTCTTAGCGCGGAGGATGGCGAGGAAAAGATTGACGGCGGAGCACCCGCGATCGATTTGAATAAGCTTTTCCGAGAGGCAGGTCTTGTTGCCGACTCATCCTCTCAAACGCCCGATAAGTCAACAAAGGGAGCCGACTCCGAGGAGCGCAAGTCCGATAAAAAGAAGGCAAAGGAATCGAAAAAACTCAAGTTTTTGCCTGTTTACGGCCGTAATCTGACAAGCTATGCAAAGGAAGGAAAGCTGGATCGGATCGTTGGCCGTGAGAAGGAGCTTTCCCGCGTGATCCAGATCCTTTGCCGCAGACAAAAGAACAACCCCTGCCTGATCGGTGAACCCGGTGTCGGAAAGACCGCGATTGCAGAGGGCTTGGCAATGCGCATCGTGGAGGGCAATGTTCCTTACAAGCTACAGGGCAAGGAGATCTATCTCCTGGATATGACGGCGCTGGTTGCGGGAACGCAATTCCGCGGACAGTTTGAGTCGCGTATTCAAGGCTTGCTGGGTGAGGTTCGTGAGCTTGGCAACGTGATCCTTGTGATCGATGAAGTACACAATATCGTTGGTGCGGGAGAGGCAGAGGGTAGCGTAAATGCAGCGAATATCCTCAAGCCCGCGCTGTCTCGCGGCGAGGTACAGATCATTGGTGCTACGACCTTGAACGAATACCGCAAATATATTGAAAAGGACACGGCGCTTGAACGCCGCTTCCAACCCGTAACGGTCAACGAGCCGTCGGTTGAGGAGACCGTAGAAATGTTGAGCGGCATCAAGCATTATTACGAGGAATTTCACTCTGTTCTGATTCCCAACGAGCTGCTGCGCCGTGCTGTTGTTCTTTCCGAGCGTTATATCACCGACCGTTATCTTCCCGATAAGGCGATTGACTTGATCGATGAGGCGGCATCCTATCTCTCTCTTTCCTCCGCAGAGCTGAATGAATCCTATTCGATCCGTGATCAGCTTCTTCTGCTCAAGGCAAAACGGGAGGAGCTGGAGAATGAGGTGGCGGGAAACGATGCGGTTGAGCAGGCAAGATACGAGGAGATCACCAAGATCAGATCGGAGGAGCTGCGTCTTTCCGCCCGCTTGAACGAGCTGGAGCCGATCGCGCAAAAGATCGAGCTGACAGAAAACGAGATCGCAAACGTGATCGAGCTTTGGACGGGAATTCCCGCTACCAATATTACCGAAAACGAGTTTGAGCAGATCGATAAGCTGGAGACGCGTCTGAAGGAGCGCATCATCGGTCAGGACGTGGCTGTTGAGGCGGTTTCCCGTGCCATCAAGCGCAATCGTGCAGGAATTTCCTATAAGCGCAAGCCTGTATCCTTTATCTTTGCAGGTCCCACCGGTGTTGGAAAGACCGAGCTTGTCAAAACGCTGGCAAATGACCTCTTCCATTCTCCCGAAACACTGATTCGTCTGGATATGTCGGAATTTATGGAAAAGCATTCGGTATCTCGTATCATCGGAGCGCCTCCCGGATACGTGGGATACGATGAGGCGGGACAATTGACCGAGAAGATCCGTCGCAGACCTTATTCGATCGTGCTGTTTGATGAGATCGAAAAGGCACATCCCGACGTGCTGAATATCCTTTTACAGATTCTCGATGACGGACGTATTACCGATGCGCGCGGGAAAACCGTCAATTTTGAAAATACCGTGATCGTGATGACCACCAATGCAGGATCGGATCAAGCCGCCGCTACCGCAGGATTTTCCGCAGATGCGCAGATTGGCGGGGAACTGAAAACACAGAAGGCACTTGAGAGTTTCCTGCGCCCCGAGTTTCTCAACCGCGTGGACGAGATCATCACCTTCCGCCGCTTGGATGAATCGGATTTCGAAAGGATCGCGGGAATCATGCTTGGAGAGCTGCAGCAGGCGTTGGCAGAGAAGAATATCAAGCTATCCTTTACACCTGCCGTGTCCGCTTTAATCGCAAAGCAGTCGTTCTCCTATAAATTCGGTGCAAGAAATATGCGCCGCTATATCCAGAAAGAGGTGGAGGATCGCCTGGCTGAAAAGCTGATCGCAGATTACCGTAAATTCTATTCCTTTATCAAGCTGGATGTAAATCAAGGAGAGATCACGATCAGTTGTCTTTGATTGTTTGTGCCGTGCTTACCTTGTCGGTGGGCGCGGCACAGGTTCTTTTTTGAAAACGGCTTGGAAACTTTTGATGGACAGCCAAAATTTATTTTCACGCGGCATATACTGATGGTAAGAATCGTTTGAAAAGGAGAATACGAACGGTGAGACGCTTCAGTACAGCCGATCTGCGCCGATTGGAGATCGTAAATCTATGCGATGGAACACGGCTCGGATATGCAAGTGATTTTGAATTTGATTGCGAGGACGCACGTGTTCTGGCCCTTGTGATCAGAGGAAGCTGCGGATTGTTTGGCTTTGGTCGGGAGGATGATCTGGTGATCCCGTGGAGCTTTATTGAATGTATCGGAGAGGATACCATTTTGGTAAAGCTTTCTTCCACCGATATTGCCTGTTGTCAGTGCCAACCCTCCAAGCGGAACAAACGCTTTCGATTTTGAATTTAATTGTTAAAAAAATGTAAACAATACAAATGCCTATTGTAAAATAAAGAAAGGTATGGTATAATCTGTTGTAATTGCGTTGTTTGAGGCAAAAAATGCTTTGAATTGCGCAAAATAAAATATCACACACATCGAAACAAGCGTTGCAACGGTGCCGCAAAGCGGTTTTTGGCAGGGCGTTTCGGTGGTGGAAAAACCGAAGGAGGACATAAAAATGTCTGTTATTTCTATCAAGCAGCTGCTTGAAGCAGGTGTTCATTTCGGACACCACACCAGAAGATGGAACCCGAAGATGCAGGAGTACATCTTCACCGAGAGAACTGGTATTTATATCATTGACCTCCAGAAACCGGTGAAGAAGATTGAGGAAGCTTACAACTTCGTTCTTTAGCTGTCCTAGAACAACGGTAATGTTCTGTTCGTTGGTACCAAGAAGCAGGCCGCAGAGGCAATCAAGGAAGAGGCTACCCGTTGC
>JAFTKI010000089.1 GCA_017453335.1 Clostridia bacterium | reverse complement strand
TTACACAGGGGAGGCTCTTGCTATCCCCCGTTAGTTATACTAAAAGGCGCTTGTGACAAAACTGTCACGAGCGCCTTTGCGTTACTTTTGCCATTCCTTTCGGAAGGTAGATATTGTATCTTTTGCTTCACTTCGTTATCGGAGCTTATCTTATCGCAGGTATGCCACTTTTTTAAGACTATCCTTTATAATCTTTTATAATTTCCTCTTGTTTTTGTAAAAGAAGCGTGCTATAATACAGGCAATAGTGCAACCGTAATGATTTGCGCTTGTTACTTCAAAAAAAGGAGACAGAAAATGAGCTTTAACCCAAATTTCAAAGATACATATGTCGACCTTTCCGACAAAACCGTTTATATTGGTGCCAATACAGTACTTGAAAGTAAAAATTCCGTCATTCAAAAAATTCTATTGCCGCTGCTTTCCCCCACAGATTCCTCTTGCGCGGCATCGATCGGATTTTATTCCTTGGGAGACCGCGAAAGAGAAAAGATACACCAAGTCTTTGGAGATACACGCAAAGAATCCGAAGAAGCGTATCTTTTGGAAATTACCGAGAAAAAGATCTCTATTTTTTCCAACAGTCTTCGAGGACATCTTTGGGGTGCTTGTACGCTTCGTGAACATTATCGAGACGGAATTGGCGAAGGATATATCTATAACGTACCTCTCGTTCCTTTCCGTGCCGTAAAGCTGTATCTTCCTGCTGAGAACAAGCTTTCCGAGTTTTATTATATGCTGGATCTGTTTATGCACTATGGTTATAATGCGCTCGTGATTGAGGTAGGCGGTGCAATGGAATATGAAAAGCATCCCGAGATCAATGCGTTTTGGGAGGAATCCTGTGAGATTTTTGGCGAATACAGTCACAAAGCAGACGATCTTCAGCACGCCTTTCCCTGGACAAAAAATTCCATTCACATTGAAAACGGCGGAGGAAGCTATCTTTCCAAGAAAACGGTTAAGGAAATCTGCGATTATGCACGCGCGCATGGGTTGGAGCCGATTCCCGAGGTTCCGTCTCTCTCTCATGCAGACTATCTGATCGCAGGACGGAAGGAGCTTGCCGAATTCCCTTATGATCCTTATCCGGATACGTATTGTCCGTCCAACCCCAAGTGCTACGAGCTGCTTTTTGAGGTTATGGACGAGGTGATTGAGGTTTTCGAGCCGCGCGTGGTGCATATCGGACACGATGAATATTACGGTCTTCCCGTTTGCGAGAAGTGCCGCAACAAGCGCAGAGCCGAGCTTTATGCCGAGGATATTACAAAGATCCATGATTATCTTGCAAAACAAAATATCCGCACCATGATGTGGGCGGAAAAGTTTTTGAACAGTTATTCCAAAACGTGGCATCCTGCAGGCGGTGCCTACGATGCGATCGTTTACAGCGATTCCGATCGCTCCGTATTCTATAAGGGCAAGGAATACAAGGTGCAGAAGCGGAAGCATCTGACCTATGCCGAGGCGGCGCTTCTTCCCCCCGATGCCCGATGTGCCATTTATGAAGAACTTTATCCCTCGATTGCTATGGTGCCGAAGGATATCATAGCCATGAACTGGTATTGGAGTTATTATCCGATCGGTGACCGCGAATATCAATACCATGGCATACCTTACGTATACGGAAACTTCAGCGGATCGACTTGCGACAACTGGGAGGGCAGAGTTGCCGCGGGTGTGCAAGGCTTTGCCGTTTCAAGCTGGGGGGCTTCGGATTTCAAGCAGATGCAACGAGGAAAGCGTTTGTGTGAGGCTGTTTACACCGCCCGTATAGCATGGAGCAGAGAGTATGACGAAAACAATCGTGGAGAGGAGCTTGTTGCTTGTGCGTCCTCTGTGTTTGATTATCGCTACCGTGATGCATTGAATGGCTCTTACGTTGATATTCTTCACACTGCCGCCTTCAGCATTCCGCACGGCTACTTTGGCTGTGGTGATTTGCTCAACGATGACGATTTCCGCCTTGGCTACTATCATATTTATTATAAGGACGGTACCGATGAAAAGGTGGAGATTCTTTGGGGTGAGAATATCGGTCCTGATCACATTCCTGATTTTGCTTCATTGTCATCCTACTACGAAGGGGAGCCGGTTCCGGAAGACTTTTCTTGTAAGGAAACTGTTTTTACCTGCGATTTCGTGGATGAAGGAAACACACGTTATTACCGATTTGTTATTCCAACGAGCAAGGCGGTAGATCGCGTAGAGCCTGAACTTTTTGAATTTTACCGGGATCGTGTTACCATCTCTCATATAGAAATTTGCAATTCTTGATATTTATCCGAAAAAAGACGAAGAATTTCAACGATTCTTCGTCTTTTTGCTGTTTTATCGTTATTTCACGTTTTGCAAACAAATCCTTGGATCAGTCGATGCTCGGGCGTTCGTTATAGTCCGCGCACAAAAGGTTCATTGCCTTGCAGAGCTTATGCCAATAGACATACGGCCCAATGAGGATAAAGGAGCCAAGCAGATACCAACCCCAGAAGTCACCTGTTCTGAACTCATAGCGAATATCTCTTGCTTCCAAAGCTTCCTCCACACGCTTGGCCACCATATAATGCCATATATAGAGGACAATGGAAAACGTAAACAGGGAAATGATGTATGCCACGAGAAAATTCATCGTTCGGGAGCGGTCGCGCTTTGGAGATACCTTATCAAGATCGTAGGAAAGGGGCATAAAAAAGATAATGTTGTATATCCCAAGCGTCAGTATGTTGAAAAGTATCAGCTTCCATACATTTCTGTTGGTAACCAGTTTCGGCGGTTTGTATTCTCTTGCTTCTTCGTCGTAGGAATAGGGGTAGGGCATAGTGTTCTCCTTTCTGATACTGTAATGAAAGAGCGGTGCTCTTTATTTCATTCTATCAAATACATAGATTTTTGTCAAGAAAAATCAACCAATGGTTGTATAATAGATTTTTTACATAAAAAAGTAGTACTTTCTGACAACCAAAATCTATAAATTGTTTTTTGTGAAAAGTTTTTTTAAAAAATTACTTAATCAGAAATGAGTTTGTTGGTGAAGTGCCGAATCTTATTAGCCTTCCCCAGCGGGGAAGGCTTGCCGTAAATCCTGCTTTTGTAGATAGCCATTTGCCAATAGTTGTATTCATCAAGCTTTAGTAGTTACAATATAGTAGGGGCATTCTGTGAACGCCCGCGAAGCAAAGGATTTTCTCATTGCAAGGCGGGCGAACACAGTTCGCCCCTACCGATTATTATATAAAGTTAAAGCATTCTATTATTTCTTTTCATTTTCAAGCCTTGTTTTCGAAGTGCGCTTTTGCGTCCGAAAGGAAGTTGGGATCCTCGAAATAGTTGATCTTCATTGCGGCGCGAACCTTTTCCAAGGTTGCGTTTGCTTGCTCGTTTGCCGCAACGGTTCCTTTTTTGAGGACTTCAAACACTTCGTCCAGGTGTGCCTCATAGTATGCGCGCTTTTCGCGGATGGGAGCAAGCAGCTCCTCCAGCACGTTTATGAGCAGCTTTTTGCACTTCACATCACCCAATCCGCCGCGCTCATAGTGCGCTTTCATCTCGTCCAGATTCTTGTATTCGGGCAGGTACTTTTCAAAGTGACTGTCGTCGGCAAAGCAGGAGAGATACAGGAATACGGGGTTATTTTTGGTGTCACCGGGATCGCTGACTTGAATGTGATTGGGATCGGTGTACATCGACATGACCTTTTTCTTCACGGTTGCGGCATCGTCGGAGATGTAGATGCAGTTGCCCAGCGACTTGGACATTTTCGCCTTACCGTCGGTTCCAACCAATCTCATGCAGTTGGCGTTGGAGGGAAGCAGGATCTTCGGAGTTACCAGAACCTCACCGTAGATCGAGTTGAATTTTGCAACGATCTCCTCGGTTTGCTCCACCATCGGCTTCTGGTCCTCGCCTGCGGGAACCGTTGTTGCCAAAAATGCCGTGATATCAGCAGCCTGCGAAACGGGATAGGTCAGAAATCCTGCGGGGATCGAGTTCTCAAATTCGCGCATTTTGATCTCGGACTTGATGGTGGGGTTTCTCTGCAATCTGGACAGCGTGACCAGATTGAGGTAGTACATATTCAATTCGGTCAGAGCGGGAACCGCCGACTGAATGAAAATGTTGGTTTTTGCGGGATCGATTCCAACCGAAAGATAGTCGATGGCAACCTCCATGATGTGGTCGCGGATCTTGGCGGGATTTTCGGCGTTATCGGTCAGTGCCTGCGCATCGGCGATCATGACAAAGATCTTGTCGTATTCGCCCGAATTCTGCAATTCAACGCGGCGGCGCAAGCTGCCGACAAAGTGACCAAGATGCAATTTACCGGTGGGTCTGTCGCCGGTCAAGATAATTTTTTCCATAGTTCTATCATAATCCTTTCACGGAAAAACATTCATATCCTATATTATAGCATGAAAGAAAACAAAAGTCAATCATTTTAGTCAAAAAAGGGTGTTGCGCAACTGCACAACACCCTCAAAGGATTTTTTATTCGCTGCGGAGTGCCTCCACAGGATTTCGTTTTGCCGCAAAGCCGGCAGGGAAGAGTCCTGCAATAAAGGTGAGGAACATACTGATCACCACAAGGATCACCGCGGCTTCGGGAGGAAGCACTGCTTTGAGATTTTCGATCTCGGTAAAGTGATACAAAATGATGTTGATGATCACATTCAGTCCAAGCGTTGCCAGAATACCGATCAAGCCTGCAACAAATCCAACGATCAGGGTTTCGGCATTGAATACGCGGCGGATATCGCGCTTGGAAGCACCGATCGCACGCAGAATACCGATCTCCTTGGTTCTTTCCAGCACCGAAATATAGGTGATGATACCGATCATGATCGAGGAAACCACCAGGGAAATGGCGACGAATGCGATCAGAACATAGGAGATCGCGTTGATGATGGTGGAAACCGAGGACATCATTACACCGACGATATCGGTGTATTTCAACTGGTCGATCTCATCTACGCTGTTGTTATATTCGGTAATAAAGGCTTCGATCTTGTCCTTGGATTCAAAATCCTTGGCATAGAAATTGATCGATGCGGGCGATGCCTTTTCCGCAGCGCCCAGATCCTTCATAACCGAATCGTAGGTCGCATCGGTCTGAGGAGCCATGTTGTACAGTGCTTCTTCAAGGGTTGCGAAATTCTCATCGGTGATGGAGTCACCCTTCATCAGGATCGTAAAGAGCTCTTCGTTGATGGTCAGATTTTTGATCTCGGCGGTCATGCCCGAATAGATCGACTGCATCACGCCATCTCCGCACAGCTCCACCAATCCCTTGACGGGGAAGGGGCTCTGCTCGGATGCGGGAATACCCACCAAAGAGAGCATGATCTCTTCTTGGGAAAGGATCGGCAAGAGCTTGAGGAATGTGCTTTCATTTACCACAAGCCCCGAGCTTTGACTCAATGCTGTCATGATGGGAATCAAAGAGTTGCCTGTAGGATCCTGTGCTTTCACTGCTTCCAGCATTGTGCCGAGCAGTCTAGACTGATAATCGGCGGGCATCAAGGAGAAGAAGCCAAGGAATCCTTCCAGATCGTTTACAACCAGTTGATCGGAAAACTCCTCGTTTCCAAGGATCATCTGCGTCATATACGCATAGAATCTCTCCATGGTGGCATCATCCACCTTGTTGATCAAATCTCCAATGTTTTCTCTGGTGTAGGGAATTCGCTCAAAGCTCAAGCCTGTCAGCACGTTCACGTCAGGCGTTTCTTTTTGCTGGTTGATGACCTCACTTTCGGTATTCAACTGCAAAATTTCATCGGTGAGAGCCTTGGTGTAGCCCAGCGCACCCGTGATAGAGGTTGCGGCAGTGCCGCTCTTGGGACGAACGATACCCGAGATCACCAGCTTGGTGCCGTTCTCGGTTACAAAGCCCTCCTGATCAAACAGCGGATCCTCGCGCATATCGTTCCAGATCGGGTAGGTGTTCCCGCCAACGGTGTAGGTTTTACCGGTTTTGGTGTAAAAATCCGAGGTGTTCAGCATCAAAAATTCTTTGCCGATGAACTCATTGATGTCGTAGGTCGTCATGTGCATGGAGGAATCATATTCGCCGTTCATCATCAGATCCTGCATGATCTCCTCCAGCTCGGACTGATCAAGAACACCCAGCATATACAGCGTCATTTTGCTGATCTGATTGTTGCCGTTGACTACCAGAACCACCTCGTGAGCGTTCGTGGGCCAGTGGCTGTTCTCACCCACCAGCTCGTATTGCTCGTCAAGCAATTCCTGATTGTTGATCATTTCGGACATCACATTGAACATTGCGCTGCTGCCCGAAAGCTCCATCATCTCGGAAATCCCCGAGAAGGCATCGCCCATGTTGTCAAAAATCTTCGTGGGGCTGACCTGCGTTTTTCCATCTGCGCTGAAGATCTGCAGATCAAAATCATAGGTGTACTGGATATCGCTGACGGCATCCTTGATCTTATCGTAGTTCTGATCAAGATACAGCTTGAACTTTTCCAGATTGTTTTTGGTCGTGGCACTCATAGCCGACATCATGGCACCCATCGAGTCGTCAACGTAGATCTTGTTGGGATCGATCTCGCCCTGTTGCATTTCCTGCACTTCGGTCATTGCCGAGAACATTGCGGAAAAATCCTGCGTTTCCTTTTGGATGGTAAGGGGATACGTGGAAAGCGTGTCTCTTTGCACCGAGTCGATATAGTTATTCACGCCTGAGGAGACTGATAGGATCAGCGCAATGCCGATGATACCGATCGAGCCTGCAAAGGAGGTCATAAAGGTACGCGTTTTTTTGGTCATCAGGTTGTTGAGCGAGAGTGAGAGCGCCGTGAAGAAGGACATCGATTTCTTTTTGCCTTTTGCCTTCTTTTGCACCTTTTGCTCCTCGGGCTGCTCTTCAACCTCGGTAACCGACACGTCAGAGAGGCTTGCCTCGGTTTCGCTCTGCTCGGGTGCGTGATAGGGATCGGTGTCGTCCACTACGCGACCGTCCACTACGCGAATGATACGGGTGGAGTATTCCTGTGCAAGATCGGGGTTGTGCGTAACCATGATGATCAGCTTCTTTTCGGAGATCTTGCGAAGGATCTCCATGATCTGCACGCTGGTCTGTGTATCCAAAGCACCCGTTGGCTCGTCTGCCAGAAGAATATCGGGATCGTTGACCAACGCACGCGCGATTGCAACACGCTGCATCTGTCCACCCGACATCTGGTTGGGCTTTTTCTTCAACTGATCGCCAAGTCCCACCTGCTCCAAGGCTTCGATCGCGCGGGCGCGGCGTTCCTTTTTGGAGATACCCGAAAGCGTGAGTGCCAATTCCACGTTGGCAAGCACGGTTTGGTGGGGGATCAGGTTGTAGCTTTGGAACACGAATCCGATCGAATGATTTCGATAGGTATCCCAGTCCTTGTCTTTGTAGCGTGTTGTAGAGCGACCGTTGATCACCAAATCGCCGCTTGTGTATTGGTCCAAGCCTCCGATGATGTTCAGAAGTGTGGTTTTTCCGCAGCCCGAGGGACCGAGAATGGATACGAATTCACTTTCCCGAAAATCCAAAGTGATACCGTCAAGAGCCCGTACCTTTGAATTTCCCGTTTCGTAATCCTTGATAATATTTTTGAGTGTAAGCAATGTTTTGCCTCCAAAATAAAATTTCGTGTGTTATTCTATCACAGTAGTTTGAAGCGAATATGAATAGAAGCTGATTTTTTTATGTTTTTCTAAAAGCTTCTATATATTTTGTAACAAAAAATGCTGATTTATAAGTCGACGGCTTCGTTTGCTTCGGTAAACTGACTGTTATAAAGACGGTAATAAAATCCTTCTTTCGATAAGAGGGTATTGTGGTCTCCCTGCTCGATGATCTTTCCGTCCTTCATAACAAGGATCACGTCGGCGGATTCGATGGTGGAAAGGCGGTGCGCCACGATAAAGGAGGTTCGTCCCCTCATCATTTCGGCAAACGCGTTCTGAATCTTCAGCTCCATACGGGTATCGATCGAGGAGGTTGCTTCATCCAGGATCAGCATCGGAGGCAGTGCCAGCATCACACGCGCGATACACAAAAGCTGCTTTTGACCTTGCGAAAGGGTACCGCCGTTTTCACCGAGAACAGTGTCGTAGCCGTTTGGCAGGCGTTTGATAAAGGAATGTGCGTGTGCGGCTTTTGCGGCGGCGATGATCTCCTCGTCGGTAGCATCGGGCTTGCCCATGCTGATGTTTTCGCGTACTGTTGCGGCGCGCAGCCAGGTGTCCTGCAGAACCATGCCCCAGTTTGCCCGCAAAGAGGATCGCGTGATGTTACGGATGTCGGTACCGTCTACCGAGATTGCTCCGTCGTCCACGTCATAAAACCGCATCAGAAGATTGATCACAGTCGTTTTTCCGCATCCCGTGGGGCCAACGATTGCGATTCGCTGTCCGGGCTTTACCGAGAGATTCAGGTCACGGATCAGCTCACGGTCGGGCGAATAGGAAAAGGCTACGTCCGAAAGCTCCACATCTCCGTCTGCATTTTCCAGCACTCTTGCATCGGATGCGTCGGGAACCGTCTCAAGCTCATCCAAAAGCTCAAACAGACGGGAGGCGCAGGCAAGCGCGTTTTGCAGCTCGGTCAGCACACCCGAGATCTCATTGAAGGGCTTGGTGTATTGGTTGGCGTAGGAAAGAAAAACGGACAAGTGGCCAACGGTGAAGGGATTGAGCGTTCCCGCCGTTCCGATGACCAACAAAGCGCCCGTCAGCGCAACGCCCGCATAGACCAGATTGTTGACGAATCGGGTAGAGGGGTTGGTGATTGAAGAAAAGAAGGTGGCGCGAAGCGCAGCTTTCCCAAGTCGCGTGTTGATCTCGTTGAATTCTGCCTCCGCCTCGTCCTCGTGACCGAAGGCAACCACGACCTTGTGATTTCCGATATATTCATCGATCATAGCGGTCTGCTCGGCGCGGGTTTCGGATTGCAGCTTGAACATGGAGTAGGTTCGCTTTGCGATAAAGGAAGCCACGAACAGCGACAGGGGAGTGACAAAAATGACCACCAACGCCACGCTCGGGCGAATCATGATCATCAGAACCAGTGTTCCGAGAATGGTCAGAATTCCCGTGAAAAACTGCGCAAATCCCATCAAAAGACCGTCTGCAAACTGATCCACATCGGTCATCATACGGCTGACGATCTCACCCACCGAATGACTGTCGATATAGGAAAGCGGCAATTTCTGCAGCTTTACAAAGGCATCGCGACGCAGCTTACGCACCATTCCGTAGGTGATACGGTTGTTGAGTACGTTCATCAGCCATTGCGCCAGCGCCGAGATCACCGCACAGACCCCGATCAGAATGGCGATCTGCACGACACCCTTGAAGTCAACGGCACCCTCACCCAGCATCAGGTCGATGGCATCACCCGTCAACAGGGGAATGTAAAGCGTCAGTGCCACCGTGACGGCGGCAAGCAGAAGCGAGACGGCGAGCGCGATACGGTAATGCTTGAGGTCCTTCAGCACACGCTTGACCGTGCGCATATCAAGTCCTTGCTTTTTCTGCTTTTTCATACCGTCTCACCCCCTTTTTGGAATTGCGATTCATAGATCTCGCGGTAGACCTCACAGCTCTCCAGAAGCTGATCGTGCGTACCCTGTCCCACCAGCTCACCGTCCTCCATGACAAGGATCAGATCGGCGTGACGGATCGAGGAGGTGCGCTGAGAGATCAAAAAGGTCGTGGGCTTGTAGGGAAGGCTGCGCAAAGCGGTACGAAGCGTGGCATCGGTTGCATAGTCAAGTGCCGAGGAGCTGTCGTCCAGAATCAGAATTTCCGCCCGACGTACCAGTGCGCGTGCGATAGTAAGGCGTTGGCGTTGTCCGCCCGAGAAATTCTTTCCGTTTTGTGTAACGGGAGCATCCAGACCGCCGTCCTTTTGTTCCACGAATTCCTTTGCCTGTGCCGCCTCCAATGCGCTCCAAAGCTCTTCGTCGGTTGCATCGGGATTGCCCCACAGAAGATTGGAGCGAACCGTTCCGCGGAAGAGGATCGGTTTTTGGGGAACCGTGGCGATCTTGGCACGAAGCTCCTCGGTATCCTGTGTTCTCACATCGCGTCCATTGACCAGAACGCATCCCTCGGTGACATCATAGAAGCGTGAGATCAGATGTACCACCGAGCTTTTTCCCGAGCCGGTGGATCCGATGATTCCCACGGTTGCACCCTTGGGAACCGAAAAGCTTAGTCCCGAGAGAGAGGGCTCGGCGTTTCTTTGATAGGTAAGCGATACGCCTTGGAAGGTAACCGCATCGTCACTTTGTTTCTCTGTGTTGGCAGGGCGCACCTGCATACCAACGGGCGTTTCAAACACTGCTTCCACACGGTTGCCCGAGGCGAGTGCCTTGTTGACAAGGAAAATGGTATTTGCGAATTTTACAAGCTCTACAAGGATCTGTGCCATATAGTTGGTCAGAGCAACGACCTCACCCTGTGTCAGCTCTCCGATCTGCACCAGCTGTCCGCCCGAGAGCAACAGCAGGATCACACCGAGATTGACCAATACGAGCGTGATCGGGTTCATCAATGCCGAAATCTTGCCCACAAAGTTTTGCGAGCGGTTGTGTGCTTCGTTTGCGGTGTTGAACTGCTCAATCTCTGCGTTTTCCTTTCGGAATGCGCGGATCACACGCGAGCCGGTCAGATTTTCACGCGTCACCGAGGTCACGCGGTCAAGGTCTCCCTGCACACGCTTGAACAGCGGAATGGTTTTGAGCATGATGCTGAATACCACGGCTGCCAGAAGCGGAATGATGACCACGAATACAAGCGCGCTCTTCCATTTCACGGTAAACGCCATGATCATCGCACCGAACACGATGATGGGGGAGCGCAACAAAAGGCGCAGCGTCATGTTGACGCCTGATTGCAGTTGGTTGATATCGGCTGTCATGCGAGTGATCAGCGTGGATATGCCGATGCGGTCGGTTTCCGCATAAGAGAGCTTTTGAATATGCGCGAACAGATCCCGCCGTACGTCGGTGCTGAATCCAACCGCCGCACGCGCGGCAAAATACTGTGCGATCAGCGCACAGGTGAGTCCGACCACGGCAAAGCCTGCCAGCACGCCGCACAAGAGAAAAATATGAGGCTTGTCCGCGTTGGCAATGCCCACGTCGATGATATCCTTGACCACCAAGGGAACGAGGAGATCGAACAAAGCCTCCAGAAGCTTGAACAGAGGACTGATCACGCATTCTTTTCGATAGGGCTTCAGGTAAACGAGAAGTCGTTTCATGGTTTTGGAAGAGTCCTTTCCTAATAAAAAACATTATTATATTATTATATCTTTTTTTAAATAACAATAATAGTGCCGAAAATGAACGTTTTGTGAATGATTGATGAACAAAAGGCGGCTGGCAAAAAGCCAACCGCCTTTTGGGAGATTCAATGTCTTTTTTTCCGTCTTTTCGGCGGTCTTGCGCCGATGTATGCGCCGCCGATCGCACAAAGGACAAAGCCTGCGTGTAACAAACATGAGAGCCATGCCGTATAGCCCGTGGAGTAGGATTTGAAAAAGAGAGAGGCAAGCAACATAAGCAGCATACAAAGCGTTCCGCTGTAAAGCCCGCATAAAAGTGCCGAGTGTCCATGAAGCTTTGCGGCAGCAAAGCCGCAGATCAGGGCGGTCAGTGCCGAAACGATCAGCCCAAGCGTTGGGATCCAGTCAGAGGGATTGGGCGTAAAATAGGCTGCCGCAGTAGCAGATAACAGCAAGATCATGCCCGATACCAGCGCGATCAAAACCGACTTGGAAAGATGCGATATCCAAAGCGACAGGGAAGACTGTGTGGTCGATGTAGATTTCTTTGTTCCGTTCTTTGCTTTTTTTGTTTTGGTTTGATTCATAAAAAAACCTCCGCGAGAAAATGCTTCGGTAAAGCATATTCGTGCAGAGGTCTTTTTATTCCGTTTCAAAACGTGTTTTGGTCAGTTTCCTGCTTCGTCAACCTTTACGTCGATGCGGCTGATCGCGGTCTTCAGGATACGGATCTTGGTGCGTTCGTGAGTCGTTTCGATCACGCAGGTTTCGTCCTTGATGCTGACAACCTTGCCGATGATACCGCCGATGGTGGTGATCTCATCGCCAACAGCCAGACTGTTCCGCATATTGTTTGCTTCCTTTTCCTGCTTCTTTTGCGGACGGATTCCAACAAAATAGAAAATAGCAATCATCGCAACGATCATCACAATAGAAACAATATCCACAATCAATTCCTCCGAATTTCATAATAATCCCCTTAATTATAAACATTTTCCGTGAATATACAATAGCTAATTTGTAAATATTTTTGGTACAAGCCTCTTTTTTTCGGGGATTCTCCCGAAAAAACGCCGTATTTCAAAAAATAACCGATAAATCTTGCTTTTTTTGCAAGATTGTGATATACTAAATGAAATATTACAAAAGCGGAGGACATGTCTTTATGAAAAAGGCTTATCTGGAATGCGGAAAGATCATCAATACACACGGATTTCGTGGAACCGTAAAGCTGGAGTCGTGGTGCGATTCGCCCGCGATCCTGTCCTCTCTCCCCACGCTTTGGTTTTGTAAGAACGGTCAGTACACCGCAAAGCAGGTGTTGCACGCATCGGTATTCCGTCAGTTTGTGCTGATGGATCTGGAGGGCGTTGACAGCGAGGAAGCCGCAAATGCTTTGCGTGGAACCGTTGTGTATGCCGCGCGGGAGGATCTGCCCTTGGAGGAGGGAGATTCCTTTATCGTTGATCTTTTGGGACTTCCCGTGCGCGATGCCGACAGCGGCGAGGTGCTGGGCGAATTGGTTGATATCAACACGGCAGGAGTGAGAGATCTGTACATCGTACGTACCGAGCGCGGCGACTTTATGGTACCTGCCGTTCCCGAATTTGTGGTGCGGATCGATCCCGAGGATGCCGTTTATATCCGTCCGATTCCCGGACTTTTGGACGGAGGTGCGGAGAACGTATGATGCGTTTTGATATTATGACGCTTTTTCCCGATCTGGTCAACACCGTGCTTGGCGAGAGCGTGATCGGGCGCGCACAGAAAAACGGAGCGATCACGGTGCGCACGCACAATATCCGCGATTATTCCGAGGATAAGCACCGCCGCGTGGACGATACTCCTTACGGAGGCGGAAAGGGAATGCTGATGATGGCGCCCCCGATCTATAACTGTTATCAAGGGGTGCTTGCTCAGCAACGGGCAGAGGAGCTGGACGAAAATCTGCGTCGCCGCGTGATCTATCTCTCGCCCATGGGCAAGGTGCTCACACAAAGCCGTGCTGCAGAGCTGGCACGGGATTATGACAATCTGATCCTGCTTTGCGGACACTACGAGGGCGTTGACCGCCGTATCGTGGACGAGATCGTGGATGAAGAGATCTCGATCGGAGATTTCGTGCTGACGGGCGGCGAGATTCCTGCGTGTATCCTGACCGATTGCGTGGCGCGACTGGTGGACGGGGTGCTTTCGGATGCCGAATGCTACGAAAAGGAAAGCATTTCCTCGGGACTTTTGGAATATCCGCAATACACACGTCCCTACGAATACCACGGCGTGAAGGTTCCAGATGTGCTGATCTCGGGACACCATGCCAATATTGACCAATGGAGAGACGAGCAGGCGTTGGAGCTGACACGCACACTGCGCCCCGATCTTTTGGAAAAACAATGAAGTGTCCCCTTACATAACTGCAGTGTAAGGAGGCAGACTGTAACTATCGGCTTTCGTCAGTTGGCCGAAAGTTTTGGTCGAGCTTTTTCAAAAGCTCGCGCAGTGGAGGGCGCGGAGCCCTCCTCGCCCGTCGCAACGGGCGAAATTTCTTCTTTTTGGCGCTTTTCTTTTTGCCAAGCTTTTTCTTTTGCGCCTTTTTCGCCAAAAGAAAAAGCGGAATAAAAAGATTTTTGCTATGTAACAATATTATATACTTTTCTTCTACAACCTGTCCCCCTTACATAACTGCAGTGTAAGGGGGTATTTTTTTGCGTTTGATAGAAAAAAGTCTTTTGTGGAAAGGCTTTTCCATGCCCTTTTTGATGCTGCGGTCGGCACTATCCAAAAGCGGACTGTTGCAAATGGCGGCATCGGTTCATCCCCGCACCGTGGTATGCTCGGAGCAACGACAACAACGCTCCCGTTATTCGTCGTATTTTTTCTTGCGTACCGCGGAAGAAAGCTTTTTTCTGGGCGGGGGAGCAAGACTGCTCTCGTTTTTGGGTACGTTTTCTCTTGGCAGCTTTGGACAGATGGGAGCCTTGTACGGGCTTTTTTCCACGGTTCTTTGGTTTCTCTCTCCCACACACACGCAGTTGACCGATCTGATCCTTTCTTTGGGGATCATGCTTTCCTCGGTTCCCATGATGCACATCGGAAATTCACTTTACAGCGAGATTGTGAACAGCCGTCTTTTGGGCTCTTTTTTCTTTGACTTTTGCGGATGTCTGCGTTCGGAATCTCCGCAATCGGTACGGCATACCCGCGGATGGGGAATCCCGATCGCTCTGATCGGTGCGCTCGTTGGGGCTTGGATCCCGATCGGGAAGCAATTGACAATTCTGTTGTCGGCTCTTGCGCTGTATCTGCTTTTTATGATCCCCGAGCTTGGTGTTTGCACCTTGCTTTTGCTGTTCCCGTTCCTGAATCTCTTTGATTCACCCACAATGATCCTGTTGGTTTTCGTATTGCTTCTCACGGCGGCATGGCTCAAAAAAGCACTATGCGGAAGACGCTCGCTGCGGTTTGATCTTTTGGACCGCTTCGTGTTGCTCCTGATGCTGATCTATGTCATGGGCGGTATCATCAGTGTCGGCGGGCGGGCAGGACTTTTGGAGGGGATCACAAGGGCGGCGTTGCTGTTGGTTTGGTTTCCGATACGCAATCTGTTGGAAAACGTTGAGTGGAGAAGACGGGCGGGAGTATCGCTGTCACTTGCTGCCGTATCGGTTGCATTGCTTGGGATTGCGGAATATGTGTTTGGCAGCCGTGAGCTGTTATTCGTGGACTTGGAGCGGTTCGGCAATCTGGGGAGCCGCGTTTGCGGTACCTATCAAAATCCCAACTTTTTCGCGCTGTATCTGGTCTTGACGGCGCCCTTTCTGCTGATCGGATTTCTGGACGATACGCGAAAAAAGATCCTTCGCGTTCCCGCAGGCTTGGGACTTGTTGCCGTTATTTTATGTATCATTCTGACATGGACGCGCGGCGCGTGGCTGGGACTTGCGGTTTCGGCTCTTCTGTTTTTGCTCCTGTACAGCCCGCAAAGCTTTGTTTTGCTGTTTTTTTCACCGATCATCGCCGCTCTCACAGCCCCTTTTTTGCCGTCCGTCGTGACCGATCGCCTCTTGAGCATCGTTGGCAGAGGCGATTCATCCGTTCACTATCGGTTCTACACATGGACAGGCGTGGAGCGGCTGGTGACCGCCTATCCGTTTGGGATCGGCGTGGGGGAGAGTGCTTTCCGCTCGGTCTATCCGCGTTTTGCGGTCAGCGGAACCGAGCGTGTCATGCACGCGCATCGATTGGATCTTCAGATCCTCGCGGAAAGCGGATGGGTGGGCTTGCTGTTGCTTGTGCTGTTCCTTGGGTTACTTTTTTTGAAGATCTTGAACGGACTGTATCGGTTGAACGGCGCGGCGCGCCGCACCCTCTTGTGTTGCTTTTGTGCGCTGATCGGTGCTCTGATCATGGGTGCGTTTGATTATATTTGGTATCATTTTGGCAACTTCACGCTTTTTTTCATTCTTGCGGCGTGGAGTGCATCGGTTGTCTGGAAGGAAGGGGAAGAGGCGTGAAAAAGGAGAAAGCACCCTACCGTTTCGGGTGGGTGGATTGGCTGATTCTTCTGCTGGTCGTTGGTGCGGTCTTTGCAGGGATCTACTATTGGCGCTCAAAAAGAAGCCGTGAGGAGGATGTTCGGTTCGTCACTTATACGCTTTGTATTCCCATTGAAGAAGGTGCGGAGTGGGAGAGTGCAATTCACACGAACAGTGTGGTGATGAATCAAAACGGCACGATGGATCTCGGTCGCGTGGTATCGGTACAAGAAAGACATGCTCTGCAAGCAACGGTTGCCGATGGAGAGGTGCATTTTGTGCCAACCTCGGGGCAGATCGAGCTTTTGGTCTCGGTGCAGGCAAACGCCGTTTGGCAAGCGGGTGACGGATTTCGGGTTCGGGACATCCGCATTGCGGTTGGAAAGACGGGGGATTTTCGCATCGGAGGCCTTTTCGCCGCCAATGCCACAGTGATCTCGGTGAAATAGGAGTGCTTATGAGAAAGAAAAAGGAAACGGGACGGCACAGAAGCATGCTGGATCTGTTTTTGATCCTGATGCTATCGGTATGTCTTGTGGGAGGCGGTGTACGGGCGTACGGTCTGCGTACCGTTGCAAGCACCCCGATTCAACAAAGTATTTTGGTAGAGCTGCAAAGCGATGGGGTAGACGGCCAAAGTGCCTCGTGTCTTACCAAGGGAGAGCTTTTGTATTTATCCGATGGCACAGTATTCGGAACGGTAACCGAGGTGCGATCGGTTCCTCTTACAGTTACGCTGATCGCAAACGGAACATCTTATCACGGAGAATGGGATTCTGCGCGGCGATGCCGCATACAGATCACGGTGGAGTGCGCGGGAAGCATGAAGGACGGTATGTTTTTGTTTTTGGGAAAAACACCGTTGGGGATCGGGGAAACGCTGTCTTTGCTCGGGGATAGAAGCGAGCTGTTATATCGGATTCAAGGGGTGATTTCGTAGGTTTCCCAAAAAGCGCTTTTGATGTGACTTTTTCGGAAAAAACTATGAAAAATGCACGAAAACTTACAAATAGATATATGAAAAACCAATAGAATGTCTATTGATTTTTTTACTTTTTTTTGATATACTATTTACAGATATATTATGGATTCCTGTTATTCAAGGCAGGATCACATTCAGAAATGGGAGCGATTGATATGATTTCTCGTGACGTTGTTATTACCAATGCAAGCGGCTTGCACGCAAGACCGGCAACCTTCTTTATCCAAAAAGCAACCTCCTACCAGGCATCTATCTGGTTGGAAAAGGACGAGCGCAGAGTGAATGCGAAAAGCTTGTTGGGTGTATTGTCCCTCGGTATTGCCAAGGACATGACCGTTACTCTGATTGCAGACGGTCAGGATGAGAATGCCGCGATTACAGGTCTTGTTGAGTTGATCGATAGCGGATTTTCTGAAATCTGAAAAAATCGGATACAGAGTGGGCGGTGTGCAAGCGAATGGAAAACGATTCGTGGCACACCGCTTTTCCGTTTAGAAAGGGGGGAACGCAGTGGCTATGAGTGAAGAAAAACGGCAAAAGCTGTTGGAAAAAGCAAATACTCTGCCGTTTTGTCCGGGCGTGTATATCATGCGCGACCGAAACGGAAAGGTGATCTACGTTGGCAAATCCCGAAAGCTGAAGAACCGTGTTTCCCAGTATTTCCAGAACAACGAAAAAAATGCCAAAACAGCGCGAATGGTGTCCCTGGTGCATGATTTTGATTATTATCTCTGTGACAATGAGATCGAGGCACTTTCACTGGAAAATACGCTGATCAAGCAGTACACACCCAAATACAATATCCGACTCAAGGATGCAAAGTCCTATCCTTATATCAAGCTGACAGCCGAAGAATATCCGCGCCTTTTGTTCACCCGAAAACGGGAGAACGACAAGGCAAAATATTTCGGGCCTTATTCGGGATCGGCAACTGCGATCTCGCTTTTGGAGCTGTTGCAAAAGGTGCTGCGCCTGCCATCCTGCAAGCGCAATTTCCCCAAGGATATCGGGAAAGGCCGCCCCTGTATCTACTATCAGATGGGACGGTGCGCAGGGCTTTGTACGGGTGAGGTTTCCTGTGAGGAGCACGCGCAGGCGATCCGCTACGCCGTTGATATTCTGAACGGGAAAAATCAAACGGTACGGCGCGAGCTGGAGGCACAAATGTATGCCTATGCCGAGGAGGAGCGCTTTGAGGCGGCGGCGCGTTGCCGCGATACCGTTGCGGCGCTGAACGCGTTGTGCGATAAGCAAAAGGTGGTGGCAAATCCCGATGCCGAGCAGGACGTGGTTGCTCTGTACAGCGATGATGTTTCGTCCTGCGTTTCTGTGTTTTACATCCGATCGGGCGTTTTGCAGGATAAGGCAGACTTTTTGTTCGGTGCCGACAGTATTCTGGAGCCCGAGGATATGACCACTTTTTTGTGTGAGCATTACAAGACACGCGAATATATCCCGTCACAGATCCTTTTGTCCTTTGATATGGAGGCGGAGGATCGGGATCTGGTTTCATCCTATCTTTCGGCGCAGGCAGGGCGTAAGGTGACCTTGCGCAGACCTGAGCGCGGAAGCCTGAGGACGCTGTGCGAAATGGTGGAGAAGAATGCCGCCGATAAAGCAAAGCTGTACCGTATCAATACCGAACGGGATGAGGGAACGCTTGGCCGTCTTGCATCGCTTTTGCGCCTGGAGACCTATCCCGAGCGCATTGAAGCCTACGATATCTCCAACCTCGGAAAAGAGCATCTGACGGCAGGCATGATCGTATGCCGCGATGGGAAATTTTCCAAAGCCGATTACCGTTCCTTTAAAATTCGGACTGTCACGGGAACAACCGATGACTATGCCTCGATGCGAGAGACCTTGTCCCGCCGTTTGGAGCATCTTTCCGATGAGCAAGGCTCTTTTGCCGAGCTGCCCGATCTGATCCTTTTGGACGGCGGACGCGGACACGTTTCGGTGGTGCGCGAATTGCTTCGGGAAAAGGGACTCGACCTGCCCGTGTTCGGTATGGTCAAGGATGATTACCACAAAACGCGTGCGCTTTGCACCGATACCGAGGAGATCAGCATTGCACGGGAGCAGGAGATCTTTTCCTTGATCTACCGCATCCAGGAGGAGGTTCACCGCTACACGGTGAGCAAGATGACGAATGCCAAGCGTAAAACGGTCAAGCAGTCGGTGCTGACACGCATCGAGGGCATCGGCCCTGCCAAGGCGAAAAAGCTGTTGGCGGCATTCGGCGGTATGGGCGCGCTCCGTGCGGCAACACAGGAGGAGATCGGCCGTGTTTCGGGTATTTCCCAAAAGGATGCCGAGGCGGTCTGGAATGATCTGCATCCCCCAAAAAAGAACTCTTAAACGAGGTTTTTGACCATGATGAGAATTATAACGGGACGCGCGCGCGGCGTGCGTTTGAATACCTTATCGGGAGAAAATACCCGACCAACCGCAGAGCGAACCAAGGAAGCGATCTTTTCCTGCCTGCAGTTTGAATTGCAGGGAAAGCAGGTGCTGGATCTGTTTGCGGGATCGGGGCAGATGGCACTGGAGGCGCTCAGCAGGGGAGCCGCAGGCTCCGTTTTGTGCGATTCTTCAAAGGCGGCTGTTGATGTGATCCGCGCAAACGCTGCCAAAACCCGTCTGTTACCGATGTGTGAGATCGTCCTTTCCGATTGGGGAGCACTTCTTCGCAGCTTGAAGAACCGAAAACGCTTTGGAATCGTTTTTTTGGATCCGCCTTATGCGCTGGGAGCGATCCCTTCTGTCTTGGAAAAACTCTTGCAATACGGCTTGCTTGAGCAGGATGCCAAGATCGTGTGCGAAAGTGCCGAGGAAAACGATGTTTTTGGAACCAACGACGCCTTGAAGTCTGCCTTTGATATTGTGCGTACCGCACGGTACGGAGCCGCTTTTGTAACCATTCTGACACCGAAGAGGGAGGAGGAGTCGATTTGAGTCTGGCAATTATTCCCGGAAGCTTTGATCCGATGACGATGGGACATCTTGATATTGTTCGGTATGCGGCGGAGCATTACGACGAGGTGGTGGTTGCCGTGATGATCAATCCCGACAAGTGCTATTGGTTTGATACCGCGACACGCGTTGAGATCGCACGTCTGAGCGTTGCGGATCTCCCGAATGTCCGCGTAATCGAGGACAGTGGGATGTTGATCGATCTTTTTGACCGTCTGGGAGCCGATGCTGTTTGCAAGGGTTGGAGAAACGACACCGATTACGAATACGAAATGCGTATGGCGGAATGGAATCGGGAACACAATCCGAGATTTCAAACCGAGCTGATCCGCGCAACGGACGATCACGCCGTACTCTCGTCCACCGAGGTGCGCAATAAACTGGAATTGCGATCCGACATTTCGGGGCTGGTGCATCCGCGCGCCGTCTCTTTGATCCTAAAAAAATATCAGGAGGAGAAAACATAAATGAAAACGGTAAGATCCAATCAATTTTTTTGGACACAGCTTTTGACTACCGCATTGCTCGGAGGCCTTCTTGGGTTGCTCCTGATCCTGCTTCCCACCGATCTTTTGATGAAGATCATTTTCGTGGTTATGGGAGCCGTCACCATTCTTTCTGCCATTCCGTCGCTGGTGCTTGGCTTGACTCTTTCCAATGATCAAGCAGGCAAGCTTTCCCTGGTTTCCGCGATTCTGTCGATGGTGATGGGTATTCTTTTGATTTTTTGGCACAATACTATCTTAATGGTCGTGATCGGTGTTTACTTTTTGCTGTTTCCCGTGTTGGAGATCCTTTTGGCAAGGGATCGCTTGCGTCAATTCAAGAGCGAGATCCCGAAGCTGATCATTGGAGTTGTGCTGTTGGTGTTCGGCCCTGCTGAAACGTTGGACCTGTTGTTTGACGTTGTTGGTTGGATCGTTCTCGGTTTGACCGCGCTCTCGATGCTGATCACCGTCATTACGTTTGTAAAACACCGAAATAAGACGAATCAAACAACAGGCTCTCGTATTTTCGTTGATCATGACGGCGACGGTACGGTTGATGCCGTTTACGTAGATCAGGAGAAAAAATGAACGCACTGAAAAAACTGATTTCCAATACCTTTATCATAGGCCTTGGAACGATCGGCTCCAAGCTGCTGGTCTTTTTGCTGATGCCGCTGTATACCGCGTGGCTGACCACGGAGGATTACGGTACAGCCGAGCTGATCACCACAACCGCCAATCTTCTCATCCCCGTAGCCTGCTTGGGAATCACCAACGGAATCTTTCGCTTTGCGGCAGAGAAGGAGAGCAATCAAACAGAGGTTTTTTCCTCCGGCATTGCGCTTTTGGGAATCGGACTGATCGCGTTTCTTGCACTTTCTCCCGTTCTTCTGTTGATCGATTTTATTTCCGAGTATTACTGGTTGGTCGTTCTGTTCGTGTTGCTTGCCAATATTCAGGCAGTATGCGCACAGTACGTCAGAGCCATCGACAACACAAGGCTCTTTGCGGTACAGGGAATTCTGAATACCGCGCTCACCATTTTTTTCAACGTGCTGTTTTTGTACGTTTGGGATCTTGGCTTGGTGGGGTATGTTCTGTCGGTGGTTGCGGGAAATGCCTTGACCGTTTTGTTCCTGGTATTTGTTGCCAAGCTGTGGAGAGTCTTCCGACCGCAGGCTGTCCGTAAGCATATCATGAAGGAGATGCTGTTTTTCAGTCTGCCGATGATCCCCACCACGATCTGCTGGCTGATCACCGACCTCTCCGACCGTTATATGGTCACCGCTTTTTACGATGCCAACGTTACGGGCGTCTATTCTGCCGCGTATAAGGTGCCAACGCTGGTCAATCTTGCATCGGGTATTTTCATGCAGGCGTGGCAGTTTTCCGCAGTTGCCGAGTCCTCGGACGAAGCCTCTGCCAAGCGCTTTTATTCCCGGGTGTTCCGTGGCTTTTTGTCGGTCATTTTCATCGGAAGCGCGGGGCTGATCCTGCTTTCGCGGGTGTTGACCTCGGTCCTGCTCAACAGTGCCTATCACGGAGCGGCAGAGTATATGCCAACCCTCTTGTGTGCCGTGGCAATGGAGGCAATCGTATCCTTCCTGGCAACCGTTTATATGGTACGCAAGCTGAGTATGCATTCCTTCCTGACCGCAATGGCAGGAACGGTGTGTAACATCATTCTGAATTTCATTCTGATTCCGCGCGTCGGGCCCTTGGGAGCGGCAATCGCAACCATGGCAAGCTACGGAGCGGTGCTGGTGCTTCGTTTGTGGGACGTCCACCGCATCATGCGCTTTCGGCTGTATCTGCCGAGAATGCTTGTCAGCATCGCGTTGCTCTTGGGAGCGGCAAGCGTGATGACCTTCGTACAAACGGGACGCTTCTGGTGGACGCTGTTGATCACGGCAATTGCCGTAGCCATCAACGCACCTGCTCTTTTGTCGGCGGTAAAGGAAATTTTTGTAAAACGAAAAGAATGATCAAAAAACGGAGAATGCACGACCTGCCTTCAAGCAGTCTTGCATTCTCCGTTTTATTTTAAATTGGTGCGGAAGCAATATCGCGCTGATTTTGAGAGGCGATATACGCTTCCACGATTTCGCTTTCGCAGAAGGGAAGCTTCTCGCGTCCGATCAGTTGATAATTTTCGTGGCCTTTTCCCGCCAACACCAGAATGTCGCCCCTTTTCAGAAGACCGAGCGCATACAGAATCGCAGTTTTTCGGTCGGGGATCGATTCGTACGGTGTTTTGGAGCCTTCAAAGCCGCTTGCAATATCGGCAATGATGTCCTCGGGAGGCTCGTTTCCGGGATTGTCGGAGGTCAGGATCGCTAAGTCCCCGCAGGCGGCGGCAACCTCTCCCATTTCACGGCGGCGCAGTTGTGTGCGTTCTCCCACCGAACCAAACAGCACGATCAACCGCCCCTTTGTATACTCTCGCAGGGAGAGCAGAAGTTGACGGAGGCTGAACGCATTGTGTGCGTAATCGATGCAAACGCAAGCTCCCGATGGGAGTCTTTTTTGCTCGGAGCGTCCCGCAACCAACGCGTTTTTCAGTGATTTTACCGCAGCTTCAAGCGAAAGTCCGCTCATTTCGGTCACGGCGGCAAGTGCCAACGTCGCGTTTTGCGCGTTGATCTTTCCAAGCAGAGGAAGGTATCCGGAAACAATTTTGCCACCTTGGCAGAGATCGTATCCCACGCCAAAGCCGCTGTTGTTTTGTATCGCCGTTACGTTTTGCAACCGATAGTCGGCGCTGTCAAGTGCCTGTGAGCAAGCGATCAAGGGCGTGGGAGGCGGGGGTGTAACGATTTCATTTGCGTGCGGATCGTCTGCCCAATAGATCACTCTTTTTGCGGGAAATTCGGTAAAAAGCCGTTTTTTGCAGGCTTTGTAGTGGTCAAAATCGAGATGTTCACCGCGTCCTACGTGATCAAGCGCAAGATTCGTAAACAGGAGTGTTTCAAACACCGCTCCGTCGGCGCGATACTGTGCAAGTGCTTGTGAGGAGACCTCCAGCACCGCCGTCTTGACACCGTGCCGAAGCATGTCCGAGAGTGCGCCCTGTAGCGTCAGCGGATCGGGTGTGGTGTTGAGCGTGTCGCGGTGGCAGTCTGCATAGTCAATGCCGTTGGTGCCGATGTATCCGCAGGGAATATTCGATGTATTGAAAAGATGCGCGATCAGCTGTGCCGTGGTGGTTTTTCCCTTGGTTCCCGTAATGCCGATCAGCCGCATTTTACGGGATGGATCGCCAAAAAAGCGGCAGGCAAGCAGAGAGAGTGTGCGGCGCGTATCGGCAACCGTGAAAATCAGCGCGTCCTGCGGCAGATCGATCCTTTTTTGCGCAACGAATACGCGGCAACCGTTTCGGTAGGCTTGTTGTGCATAGTCGTGTCCGTCAAAGCGAGCTCCGCAAACGCACACAAAAAGCGCGTTTGCACAGGCTTTTTTCGAGTTGTCGGTCAACAATTCGATCTCAACGCAGGGAAGCTTATGACATTCGATGATTCCGTGCAGCAGGTCGTTGAGCTTCATACACAGCCTCCTGCTTCAAAGTCTTTGGAAAAGCCAATCGGCTTTTTGTGGCAGGCGCGGATCGTTTGATATGCCAGAACCTCAAGTGAGTCGAGAAAGGGCATAGTAGCGGGGAGCTGATGCTTCAAAAGAGACAGCTCGGTGCATCCAAGCACCAAACGCTCGGCACCACGGTCTTGCAGATCTTCTGCGATCTCCAAAAAAACGGATAGATCTGCTGGGCGGTTCTGCTTGATTTGGTCATAAATGATGGATGAGATCTTTTTCTGCTGTTCTTCCGATGGCAAAAGGCAGGTCAAGCCGTGTTGTAGGCAAACCTTTTCATAGGCGCGGGAAGCAACTGTCCCTTCGGTGGCAAGCAGACCGAACGAAGACCCCCCAAGGTTCTTGATATGAAGAACGGTTTCTTTAATGATGTTCAGCATCGGAACCGTGACCTGCTCCGAAAGTCCTTTGTAAAAATAGTGTGCTGTATTGCAGGGGATCACGAGCAGGTTGGCACCGCTTGCAACCAATCGGTTGGCTTCCTCCAGCATCACGGGAAGCGGATCAAGATCGGATTTCCCCAAAATAAACGCGGTGCGGTCGGGTGTCGTTGCGCGGCTGCTGATCAGCATATCAATGTGATCGGCATCGCTTACTGCTTGGGTGTGCTGTGTCAACAGCTCGCAGAAATAGAAGGTTGACATCGGTCCCAATCCTCCGAGAACGCCCAAAAGGATCTTATTGGATTTCATGTGTGCGCCCTCCTTTTTGCATTGGTTTTTGATCATCAAGCCATGCGCTTTGCAAAAGCTGTCGGTCGGCAACAACAAAGCGACGCTCCAGATTTTCGTGATGCTCCCAAACGAGATTGGTGTATTCCTCGGTGCAGGGGATCAGATAGGGGATCACGTCTGCTTTTTCAAGCTGTGAGGAAAAGTCGTGCAGCGCATGGATCATCAGCTGTTCATTCTCGGTATGATGGATCACGTGGTATTTCATGCAAAGACTGAGCCGCAAGGGGAGCGGAAGCCTGTTGCAGAACACGTGAGAGATCACGTTGTATTTTTTGTACAAGCGGTGAGCTACCTGCCAGGTCTGTACCGAAAGTCCAAGCAAAACGGGAACCAGCTCCTCCGACAGGATCTCTTCGGTGATAAAATCCAAGGCGATGCCTCCTTTCCTACAAATATAATAGTATTGTACCATAGTTTAACGAAAAAGAAAAGCCCTCGCGGAAAAATACTTCCGACTTTTTTCAAAAACCTGTTGCATTTTACGCAAATTTTCATTATAATTAAGGAAAAGAACCGATACAAAGGAATAAACCGATACAGTATGAAAAAAGAAAAGATCTACCGTGTTTTTTCGCACCTCCCGGAGCTGACGACCGAGCGCCTGACCATGCGAAAGATGATGGTGACCGATACCGAGGATATGTATGCCTATGCGGGACGTACCGACGTGACCAAATATCTGACCTGGTATCCGCACGCCAACCGAGAATATACAAAAGAATATCTGCAGTATCTTGGCAATCGCTATGCCGCCGGAATGTTTTACGATTGGGCAGTGGTCTACGAGCCCGATTGCAGAATGGTGGGAACCTGCGGCTTTACCTCGTTTGATTGTGCCGCCGACAGCGCGGAGGTGGGGTATGTTCTCAACCCCGAATATTGGGGAAAGGGCATTGCAGCCGAGGCATTGACCGAGGTCCTTCGATTCGGCTTTGAGGAGCTGGGGCTTCATCGGATCGAGGCGCGCTTTATTGAGGAAAACGAGCGTTCGCGCCGTGTCATGGAAAAGGTGGGGATGACCTTTGAGGGCGTTCACCGCGAGGCGATGCTGATCAAAGGCAGCTATGTCAACATCGGTGTGTGTGCCGTGTTGCGTTCCGAATGGGAAGAAAATCGAAAGAAAAGTGAGTCGACCGAATAAACGGCGCAGATTTGGGGAAATCCTTGGATAACGGGGATCCCCGAATTTTTCTGTTTGGAGGAAACAATGGCAGGGTATACACAAAGCGGAGTTACGATTGAAAAGCTGGCAGGGAGTGAGACCGAAAAGAATCTTCACACCGCACTCAGCGGTGAGTCGCAGGCATATCTGCGCTACAAATGGTTTGAGAAAAAGGCGAAGGAGGACGGCTATGTGGAAATTTCCGAGCTGTTCCGCGACACCGCCGCAAACGAGATGGAGCATGCCGAGATCTGGTTCAAGGTGCTTGGCGGTTGGTCGGGAACCGAGAAGAACTTAGATGTTGCGGCGGCAGGCGAGAATTTCGAGTGGTCTACGATGTATTCGGAATTTGAGATCACCGCACGGAAAGAGGGCTTTGATACCATCGCCAATCTGTTCTCGCGCGTGGCAAGCATTGAAAAAATGCACGAAGAGAATTATAAAAATTCTCTCGAGAGCCTGAAAAGCGGCAACGTTTTCCACTCGGAGAGTGCGTCCACCAAATGGATCTGCATCAATTGCGGCTATGTGGTGGAGGGCAAGGAGCCTCCCAAGATCTGTCCCACTTGCTCGCATCCGCAAGGATATTTCAAGAAAAAGAACTGACAAACAGGGAAGTCGCACTATGTGCGGCTTTCTTTTTCGCCATTTGAATGTTCTAAAAAAAGAAATGCCTCCATATAGTGTACCAACAAGGTATTTACAGGAGGTTTTAAGATGCCTGAACATTCAATTTACAAGGATATTGCCGAAAGAACGGGCGGCGATATTTACGTTGGTGTCGTTGGTCCTGTTCGAAGCGGAAAATCCACCTTTATCAAGCGCTTTATGGAGTCTGTTGTGCTTCCCAACATCGGGGAGGGCTATTCCAAGGAACGTGCGCGTGACGAGCTGCCTCAATCGGCGGCAGGGAAGACCGTAATGACCACCGAGCCCAAATTTATTCCCGAGGAAGCGATTCCGATCGTATTGGACAACAATGCGCAAATGCGTGTGCGCATGATCGATTGCGTGGGGTATCTGATTCCCGAGGCAATGGGGGCGATCGAGGACGGACAGCCTCGCATGGTGCGTACGCCGTGGCGCGAGGAAGCCATGCCCTTTGTGGAAGCGGCGGAAATGGGAACGCACAAGGTCATCACCGAGCATTCCACCATCGGGATGCTGGTCACCACCGACGGTTCGATCGGGGAGATCTCGCGCCAGTCCTATGTAGAGGCGGAAGAACGCATTGTGGGCGAATTAAAGGCACTCGGCAAGCCCTTTGCCGTGATTCTGAATTCTGCCAATCCTGCGGGCGAATCGGCGCGCACGTTGGCGTATGAGCTGGAATCAAAGTACGGCGTTCCCGTGGCGCTGGTGAGCTGTCTGGAGCTGGATGCCGAGGATATTCGTCACATTCTGGGGCTGGTTCTGGAGGAGTTTCCCGTTACCGAGATCAGCGTTCGTTTGCCCGAATGGATGTCCTCGCTGGACGAGAATCACCGCATCCGCACGTCGATCCAGAATTCTATCCGTGCCTGTGCCGATACCGTTCGCCGTGTGGGAGACGTGAAAAACGCCTTCCTGCCAATGTCGGAGAATGAGTACATCGAATCGGTACAGATCGACCTGTTGGATCTTGGAACGGGATGCGCCAAGCTGAGCGTTACCATGAACGAGGGGCTTTACTATTCGGTGATCAGTGAGCTGACGGGTTTTTTAATCAACGGCGAAAAGGAACTGATCAGACTTCTGCAGGAGCTTTCTGAGATCAAGGAGAAGTATGACAAGGTTGCCGAGGCGCTTGACGCGGTCAACCAAAACGGCTACGGCATCGTGATGCCCGATGTGGAGGACCTGCATTTGGAGGAGCCGAAGATCGTCAAGCAGGCAGGCGGCTATGGCGTCAAGCTTCGCGCGGCGGCTCATTCGATCCACATGATCCGCGCAAACATCGAAACCGAGATCAACCCCATCGTGGGAACCGAGCAACAGTCCGAGGATCTCGTGCGCTATATGCTGCGTGAATTCGAGGAGGATCCCAAGAGCATCTGGGCATCCAATTTGTTCGGAAAATCACTTTACGAGCTGGTCAACGAAGGTCTGCATACCAAGCTGGAGCATATGCCCGAGGAATCGCGCAAAAAACTCTCCAAAACCTTGGAACGCATCATCAACGAAGGCAGCAACGGCTTGATTTGTATATTGTTGTAAGAGTGGAGATATGTGGGGGGGGGGGGGGGGGGGGG
>JAFTKI010000088.1 GCA_017453335.1 Clostridia bacterium | reverse complement strand
GGGTGGTATGCACAAGGGCTAAAAGCCCAATACGACCTGCCAGCGTCTCAAGTCGCTGGCTTTTGTATCACAAAAGCGGTTTGCAAACCGAAAGCCTTCTCCTTGAGGAGAAGGTGCCGAGGAACGAGGCGGATGAGGTGTAGGATGCACCGCATCCGTAAAAAATAAAAATAACGCCGTTTTCAACGGCTACACCTCATCAGTCACCTTACGGTGACAGCTTCCCCTCAAGGGGAAGCCTTATATCACATCTTCTGCTCTAAGCAAACAAAGGTGCAACCTTTGTTGCCCACCCGCATAGTGGGTGGTTGTCTGTTTCGCGCTTCGCGCTCAACTGCCTAAAAGGCATTAATAAAAATCGCATACGGTACCGTTTTTTGATACCGTATGCGTTTTTCTCAGTTTGCTGCCTTCAGCGCCATATCCAGCCATACAAGGCCGATACTGAACGCATCGTAAAGTCCGTCTTTCTTTCCCTGCTTGATGATCTTGGTGGGGTCCTTGGAATCGATCACCTGAATAAAGATATCCTTGGGAACCTCTTTTCCGCTCACCGTTTTAAACGACATGATCTCCAAAATCAAAATACATTTTTCATTCATATCACCGTAGCAAATGGTGGTTCCTTCGCGCACCAGCGGTTTATCCAGATATTCCAGATATTTGCCCTCGACAAGCGGGCGTGTTTCCTGTGCCATCTTGTGTGCCTCCTTTGTTCTCTATCGTTTTGCCTCACGGCATATTACGCTGATTCTATTATACTATATTTTTTCCCACTTGTCAAGTCAATTTTCCGTATCATGAAAAAAAGGACGTTTTCCGTATCATGAAAAAAAGGACGTTTTCCGTATCATGAAAAAAAGGACGTTTTCCGTATCATGAAAAAAAGGACGTAATCCGTCCTTTTTTCAAAGCATCAAACCGTTTCGATCTCGGTGTACACGGGATAGTGATCCGAAGCGGTCTCGCTGTACTTGTGATCCTTAATCACCTTGTATGCAACACCCTTGAAATAGCGCTCGTCCACAAAACAGAAGTCGATCGCGGTGGTGCCGCCAACACAGGTGCCTTCCAGCTTAGCGTCGGGCAAGAACTCCTCGGTGGCGATCATGCCGTGCTCCTTCAGAATCGCGTAACCCTTGGAATCGCGGCGCATATTCCAGTCGGCAGTGTAGAACATCGCAACGCCCGGATAATCGGCACGCGTCAGATCGATCAGCTTTTTCACCTGCAGTGCGTTTGCCGCGGAGGTGTAGTCGATGTGCGTGTTCGCCATCAAAAGCTTTTCACCCGTGGCAACATCCTTGAGGAGCGCGTAGGTATAGCTGCGCGTGTATGCTGATTCCTCGAGCTTGGAAAACTGCACCTCGGGCGTGTCGGACAGCCACTTGATGCCGCTTTCCAGCAATTCAAACTTATCCTTGCGGTAGAAGATCGGCTGGCTGTTGTAGGTGGTGCCGTCATTGTCGAAATACACGTATCCGTATGCGGGAAGTCCGTCGGCATACATCGGCATGTGGATCTCTTGCGTTTCCTGCAAGCCGAACAAATCGGGAGAATAGTCCGAGAGAAGTTCAATGATCTCGGCGATCCTGGTGGTACGGTTGTCACCGTCATTATAAGTAATCACAGAATATTTTGCCATGATAGGGTACCTGCCTTTCGTTTCTTCCACTTATTATAAACGATATTTTTGATTTTTGCAAGGTATTTTTCAAAATATGGTAGATTTTTTGTGAGCAATACAGTATAATAAAGACGTAAGAAAGAAATCTGAAAAGGAGAACGGCATGAAGATATTACTCATCAACGGAAGCCCCCGTATAAACGGAAATACAACACGCGCGCTGGCGGAAATGGAACAGGTGTTTACGGCGCAAGGGATCGAATGTGAAACGATACGGATCGGAAACCGCGAGATCCGCGGATGCAGCGGATGCGGAAGCTGTTACAAGAACGGAAAGTGCGTGTTTGACGATCTTGTCAACGAGATCGCGCCCAAATTCGAGCAAGCGGACGGCTTGGTGATCGGTTCCCCCGTCTATTACGCATCGGCAAACGGCACGCTGATCGCTTTTCTTGACCGTCTGTTTTACAGCACGCCCTTTGACAAGACCATGAAGGTTGGTGCCGCAATCGCATCCGCAAGACGCGGCGGCTTGACCGCAACCTTTGACCAACTGAACAAATATTTCACCATCAGCGGCATGCCCGTGGCATCGGGAAGCTATTGGAACGGCGTACACGGTGCAAAGGCGGGCGAGTGTGAAGCAGACGCAGAGGGCTTGCAGACCATGCGTACGGTGGCTCAGAACATGGCATTTTTGATCAAGAGCATCGACCTTGGCAAAAAGACCTTTGGACTGCCCGAGAAAGAAAAAAAGATACGAACCAATTTTGTGCGGTAAAAGTCATGACCACCGGCCGTGCCGGTGGCTTGCACAAGCCCCCTTGGGGCATTTCACACGCTGAGCCTATAGGCTCGTCGAATGATCCGCCACTTGCGGAAGTTGCCCCACTGCCACAGATGTGGCAACTATCCTTTAGCTCCCTTGTGTAAAGGGAGGTGGCATTTTCGCAAGAAAATGACGGAGGGATTGTAAAAAGCAATATTCCACACAAAACAATCCCTCAGTCAGCTTCGCTGACAGCTCCCTTTACACAAGGGAGCCTCCGCTGCGGCGGGAACTGTGCAAAGCGAAAGCTTTTTGGAACCGCCAGCACTGCCGGTGGTTTTCGTGATACAACAGAAGAGGACGAAGCGCGATGCGCTTCGTCCTTTTTGACTCTTCACTTTATACGTAAAAACAGATCGTCGATCAATCGCGGATTGATCTTTATTTTGCAGTTTTCAACATCTTCAAGCTTTTGATCCTTCAAATACTTTGAGCTGCAGTATGCCCGTGTGCAATGTTTAATGTACGATGATATTTTTTCCTCTTTATCGGAGATCGCATCCCCAAGATAAAAATCTTTATTTTTATCCTCGGAAAGTTCTTTTTCGACCTTTTTAAGCAGCGCGTTATACTCGTCTTTTAAATTCAACTGATCCAACGCTTCCAAAGTCTTTGATGCGGTTTCGAAGCGCGGAGGAGGAGCGTTTTTTTGATACGGTATCAAGCTTGCTCCGCCCTCGCAGGAATATTGATCAGTGATAAAAACAATATTGGGGCAATGAAAAAATTCTGAATTCTGAATTCATAATTCTGAATCCCCAATTATTCGGTTGCAAGCTCGCCGCCATACATGTTCCTCCAAGGCGCAGCAGTAATGTCGCCGATGGTCACCTTGTCCTGACCGACCCGGAGTGCGACGTTGTACTGTGTGCCGACTTCCAATTTGTTCCCTACAGCGGCAAGGCTGACCGTGGTCTTGAATACGCGTCCGTCTTGCATTGTGACGGTGACGGTGAACTCCGTGCATTCTGCCATCGGAATCACCGGAAGCTCCATGTTTGTCATTTCGAGAGTGGCATTTGCTGTACCCAAATCGCTCCAGGTGTTGTCGGCAATGTTCAGATTGCCCGAAGCATACATACCGCCGATTTCTATTTTTGTAATATTTTTGTCCGTGATTTCAGTTCCAAAGGACGGTACGATCACCAGCTTGGCAAGGGCGTGGGTCACATTGAGCGACACGCTGCCGGAAGTGAGATCCGTAGACGTTGCCACGAGCCAGTCAATCTGATCGGC
>JAFTKI010000087.1 GCA_017453335.1 Clostridia bacterium | reverse complement strand
AGGCGTAGGGCGCGGGTATCTTCGCCGTAGGCGAAATTCCCGTTTATAAGAAAGCCCACCGATCTTGATCGGTGGCGTTTTTGGCACCCGCACGCGAACCCACTCCGCAAGCGAAGCGATGCGGAATTGGGTTCGCATACCCCGCCCGAAGATCAACAAGCTGGCTTGTCAGGCGTAGGGCGCGGGTATCTTCGCCGTAGGCGAAATTCCCGTTTATAAGAAAGCCCACCGATCTTGATCGGTGGCGTTTTTGGCACCCGCACGCGAACCCACTCCGCAAGCGAAGCGATGCGGAATTGGGTTCGCCTACCCCGCTCGAAGATCGACACGCTTGTCAGTCGCAGCACCGTATTTATTCCTCGCGCGAGATATCCCAAATATCGTCAAAGGGAATTACGGTTTTGATCACGCGAAGCTGTCGCAGGGGAATGTCGAGATCGGATACGATCCCTTCCAGCTTGACGTAGGCATCACGGTCATAGTAAGTCACGCAAACCATGTCACCCTTTTGTACCATGCGCATTTTTTTGGATAACCGCTCGGCATCGTATTCGGAAAGCTCACGCTTCGGGGTTACCTCGCGCGTTTGCTCGCGGATCATTGCCTCAAAGCCGCGCAACGCCGCAAAGGGCATAAACTGCCGCGCACGGTCGGCTTTACTGTTCTTCTCCACCGTTGTGTCCTCCAATCATCCTGTTTCGCTGTCTGGCCGTGGCTTTTTCTTCCAGGCTCATGCCTTTTACAATGGCGTTTTTCCCAAATTTCTTTTTGATTCCAAGCACGGTCGTTTGCAGATCGTGCTCTTTTTTTTCGGCATCCATGTCGGTGAACAGATCATAAGTCGCATAAGCCTCGTCCTGCAAATGATTCAAGCCCACCGTAATACGCCTGATGGGAGACAGACGATGGGTGGTGCGGTGATAGTATTCGGTAAAATGCGCGTCCAGCTTTTTGAGCGAGTTGGTTGCCTCACCGATCTTTACCGTTCCGCCCGTTGATTTCACGGTATCCTTGGAGTAGCCGACCGAAAGCGAGATCGAATCGCACACAAGGTGCTTGTCCACCAGCTCCAGCACGATCAGATCCACCATTTCGTGCAGGATTAGGAGGGCATCCTCATAGTTGTAATCCTCAAACAGAATTTGTCCGTTGGAGATCGAGTTGCTTTTGGAGTGGTACGCGTGGATATCGGCAATGGTGCACGGCTCAACCCCATGTGCGTGGTCGATCAGAAATTCAGCGTTCACGCCGAATTCCCGATAAAGCCGCTCCTCGTCAAAATGCGCCACGCCGTACAGATCGTAGATTCCAAACCGAGCCAATCGTTTTGCAATTCCCGGCCCTACGTTCCAGATATCCGTGATCGGCTGATGATACCAGATCGTGCGCTTGAATTCCTCTTCGTCAAGGTATCCCATGTGGTCGGGCGTGTGCTTGGCGGAAATATCCAAAGCGACCTTTGCCAGAAAGAGATTGGTTCCGATTCCCGAGGTCGCGCATATACCTGTTTCACGGTAGACCGCATCGATCAGCATTTTTGCGATCTCACGCGGTGTTTTTTGATACAGGCGACAATATTGCGTGATATCCAAAAAACATTCGTCGATCGAATAGACCACGATATCCTCGGGGCTGATATATTTTGTGTAGATGGAATAGATCCGCGCCGAGTATTCCATATAGCGTTTCATGCGCGGAAGTGCCGTGATATAGGAGAGGTGAGAGGGAATTTCAAAGATCCGACAGCGATTTTTTACGCCTTGTGCTTTGAGAGCAGGGGAGACCGCCAGACAGATCGCACCGTTTCCGCGCCGCTCATCAGCAACCACCAGATTGGTGGTCATCGAATCCAATCCGCGGTCCACGCACTCCACCGATGCAAAAAAGCTTTTCAGATCAATGCAAAGATAAAATTTGCTTTCCATGCCGTCTCTCCTTTCTTACTTCCTGACTTTATTATACACCAAAACACGGGGGCTGTCAATCACGCGGCGTGGACAAACCAAGATTTTCTTGTCTCCCGACGGTGGTCAGTTTTTTATAAAAGTGGGTTTGTTTTATTCTTTTTGAAATTATACTTGAAAAAAGCGTTGATATCGTTTATAATAGAGGTAACAAATTAAAAATTCGGAGGTTTTCTCATGACGCAGAAAGAACTCTATCAAATTGCAAAAGAAAGATACGCGGCAATCGGCGTGGATACCGATGCTGCGATCGATGCGCTTTCCAAGGTTTCGATCTCGATGCACTGCTGGCAGGGCGACGATGTAAAGGGCTTTGAAAATTCGGGCGAGCTGACCGGCGGTATTCAAACCACAGGTAACTATCCCGGCGCGGCAACCACGCCCGCACAATTGATGCAGGACATCGACAAGGCATTTTCGCTGATCCCCGGTAAGCATAATGTGAACGTACACGCTTGCTACGGTATTTACGAGGACGGCATTATTCCCGACCGCGACGAGATCAAGCCCGAGCATTTCCAGCCTTGGGTAGATTTTGCCAAGGCTCGCGGCATTGGCTTGGATTTCAATCCTACATACTTCTCGCATCCGCTTGCAGAGAACGGCACGCTGACCAACCCCACCGAGGAGATCCGTGCTTTCTGGATCCGTCACGGAATCGCTTGCTTGCGCATCGCTGAATATTTTGCGCGCCAGACGGGCTTCCCGTGCTTGATGAATATCTGGATCCCCGATGGCTTTAAGGATGTTCCTGCCGACCGTATGGGGCCCAGAATGCGTTACATGGATTCCTTGGATCGCATCCTTGGCTGCGGCTACGATAAATCGATCGTAAACGTCACGCTGGAATCCAAGGTGTTTGGTATCGGTGTTGAGTCCTACACCGCAGGATCTGCCGAGTTTGCACTTTCTTATGCAACCTCGCGCGGTATCGTTCCGCTGATGGACAACGGTCACTATCATCCCACCGAGCTGGTTTCGGATAAGATCTCGGCGCTCCTGTGCTTCAATCCCAAGATCGCGCTCCACGTAACCCGCGGTGTTCGTTGGGATTCCGACCACGTGGTTCGTTACGACGATGAAACCATGGAAATGATGAAGGAGGTCGTTCGCAACGATGCCCTTGACCGCGTGATCCTTTCCACCGACTATTTCGATGCTTCCATCAACCGTATCGCCGCATGGGTGATCGGTATGCGTTCGGTGCAGAAGGCACTTCTTTCGGCACTCCTTACTCCCAACAAGAAGCTCAAGGAGATGCAGGACAGCCTGAACTTCACCGAGTTGATGATGCTGCAGGAAGAGCTGAAGTTCATGCCCGTGGGCGATGTTTGGAACGAATTTTGCGCACGCGCAGGCATTGCCGGCGACGCCGCATGGTTCGAAACTGTTCGTGAATACGAAGAAACCGTTCTTGCAAAGAGATAATTACCAAAAACACAGTGGCATACTTGCTTTATACTAAGTAGCGATAACGAATGTTCTATAACTTTAATAGCAAAACCATCGGGCAAGGTGGAACGAAAGGCTCCCTTGTGTAAAGGGAGCTCCGCCGCAGGCGGTGAGGGATTGTTTTTCTTTTGTTAACAACCCCTCCGTCTCGCTATGCGAGCCACCTCCCCTTACACAGGGGAGGCTCTTGCTATCCCCCGTTAGTTATACTAAAAGGCGCTTGTGACAAAACTGTCACGAGCGCCTTTGCGT
>JAFTKI010000018.1 GCA_017453335.1 Clostridia bacterium | reverse complement strand
TTTCCGGTATCCTCCAGATCAAGTCCCTCGTGGGAAAGGTGCCACAGGTTCTTGTCCTTGGAGTAGTTGGTCTCGCGGTTGATCTTCAGAGGAACGTTGTGAGCCTCTGCATACTCGATCTCTTCCTCACGGGATTTGATATCCCACTCACGCCAAGGAGCGATGATGGGCATATTGGGAGCGAAACGCTTGATGGTCAGCTCGAAACGAACCTGGTCGTTGCCCTTACCGGTGCAGCCGTGGCAGATCGCATCGGCACCCTCTTTGATTGCAATGTCAACCAGTGCCTTTGCAATGCAAGGACGTGCGTGGCTGGTACCGAGCAGGTATTCCTCGTATACGGCGCCGGCTTTCATGGTGGGGATAATATATTCATCCACATATACATCGGTCAGGTCCAGAACATACAGCTTGGATGCACCCGTTTTGAGTGCCTTTTCCTCCAAGCCCTCAAGCTCGTCAGCCTGTCCGACGTTGCCCGAAACCGCAACAACCTCACAATTATTATAGTTCTCCTTCAGCCACGGGATGATAATGGATGTATCCAGACCGCCCGAATAAGCCAATACAACTTTTTTAATGTTTTCCTTGTTCATAATTTCCTCCTGCATAATTATTCATGCGTTTTTTGATTTTATGCACCAATTATACACTCTTTCCCCCGAAAAGTCAAGCCTTTTTTCGATTTTTTTTCATAAAAAAAGGCGTATTTTCACTTTTTGGATGAATGTACAAACAAACCTAAAAAGAGGGTTCCCTTTTGTTCATTTTAACAACATTCTGACCTGAAAACGACCGTTCCACATACATCGCAGAACGGTCATTTGCTTATATTTTTGCATTTATTTTGCATAAATCATGCTTTTTTGATACGCGATCCTTGGACTGCCGTCCTCCAGATAGATGGTTCCGCACCTGGTAAAGCCGTTTTTGGCAAGTGCCTTTTGCATAGGAAGATTTTCGGCATGCGTATCGATCTTCAAATTTCCGCACAGGCTCAGTGCATAGTCGAAGCAGAAGGAGGCAACACCCTTCCCGTGCTTTGCCACCGCGATGCGGTGGATCACACCGTAGGGACTGTCGTTGAGCCATTTGCCGTTCTCTATATAAGAATAGGTAGGATCATCCTCCTCACAGAAATAGAAAACGCCGTATATCTCCCCCATCGATACGCACAGATAGCATTTTTCCCGTTCGATATCCTCCCGTATCAGCTCGGTGGGAGGATAATTATCCTTCCATTGATCGGGGTTACCGTTTTGCTTCATATATTCCCTTGCCTTCGCGTAGATCTCCATGATCTGCGGCAATTCTCCCGCGGTTGCGCGTCTGATTTTCATTTCCATTCCTCCCGGATCTCCCTGATTCTCCATGCTTGTCCTTCGGTGTACCGGCGGAACGCCGACCAGATTGCAATAGGTTCTGTAAAATGAAGAATAATCCGAAAAACCGACCTGATATGCAACCGATGCGGCAGGCTCCCCGTTTGCAAGGAGCTGCTGTGCCATTGCGATCCGCTTGGTTTTGATATAGCTGAATACCGAAACACCTGTATGCTTGCGGAAGGAATGGCAAAGATAATATTTGCTGACGAAAAAGTGCTGTGCAAGCGCATCCAACGAGATCCTGCGGTTGATGTTGAGATTCAGATATTCGATCACGTTGGCGATCAGATTTTCCTGCTTCACAACAGGCTCCTGTGGCTTTGAAAGCGACAGCAACAGTAGCACACGCGAGAGAGTCAAGCGGATAAAGGATTCCTCGGCGGTCTTATCCTCAAACTTCGCAGAATAGGTTTTTGCCTCTTCAAAAGCCGACACGATCTCTGTGCCGATTCCTTCCTTATCAAAATAGACTCCGTTCGTGCTTTTTTGATAGTCGGAGATCATCGAAAGATCGGTTGCCGCTCCTAAGAGTGCATCGCGCTCAAAATGAAACACATAGCGTTCGTAGGGATACTTTTTATCGGGACAAACGTAATGAAATTCATAAGGACGCAGCAAAAGCAGGGTGTTGTCACACAATGGGTATTCGGTTCCGTCCACCACGTATCTGCCCCGTCCCTTGACAACGTATAAAAGCTCGTAGATACGGTGGCAGTGCCGCTCGAAATGACTGGGCTCGGGAGCATCGGTGACCGTATACGAGAATACAAAGCGTTTAAATTCTTTACGGAATGACTTTTTCATCACAATTATCCCTCTTTAAAACAATTATCACATTAATTTTAACATAAAAAAGCAATAAATGCAATATGAATTACAACATTTACAATGTTTTTTTTGTAAAAATACTGTATAATAAAAAATGTAAATTAATTTTTATGAGGTGATCACTATGAAATTAGGCGCTCAACTTTATTCGGTACGCGACAACGTACAAAATGCACAGGATTTTCGTACCACCCTTTTGAGACTGAAGGCAATGGGGTATGAAAATGTACAAGCCTCGGGGATCGGCCCGATCGCGGCAGAGGATCTGCGCGATATCTCGCTGGAAACCGAGATGCCCATCGTTTGCACGCATATCGGATTCGATCGTATCGTAAACGATACCGAGGCTGTGATCCGCGAGCATAAAATCTACAACTGCCCCGTGATCGGCATTGGCTCCATGCCCAAGGAAGCCCGCACAACGCAGGAAGGCTTGGATGCGTTTATTGCGCAGATGGAAACTCCCGTAAAAAAGATCATGGATGCAGGATTGCAATTTTCTTACCACAACCATCAGTTTGAATTCACCGTTCCCGAGGGCGGGAACCGCATGATCATGGATACCCTCTTGGAGCGTTGCCCCGATTGGCTGATCCTCTTGGACACCTGCTGGGTAGAGTATGCGGGACAAAGTTCTGTGGAATACATCGAAAAGATCGGCGGCCGCCGCTTGACCAACGTTCACTTCAAGGATGTGGCTCCGATCGATCCTGCGGATCCCCAGGAAATTCTCGGCAGCAAGATCTCCCGTTTCATCCGCACACCCGGTCAGGGACGCTTGGATTTCAAGTCGATCTACGAGGCTTGCGCAAAGGTTGGCGTGGAAAACGTGCTGGTTGAGCAGGACAATGCTCCCAAAACCCCCGATCCCTTTGCGGAAATGGAATTTGCATTCAAGCACCTGCGCCCCATCATTCACTAAAAAACGGATTCCAGTTTCAGATAGGAGATTCACATGGCACAATTTATCATTTCCGCGTTTGCGGATGAGGCTTCTGCAGATCTGGACGGTCAGATCGCCGCATTGAAGCGCAACGGGCTGTGCATGATCGAGCCCAGAAGTGTAAACGGAAACATCGTAGAAAAGACCGATGAAGAGTTGGTACAAATTTCGAAGCAACTGAAGGATGCCGGAATTTTGGTTTCGTCTCTCGGCTCCCCCATCGGAAAATACAGCATTGACGAGCCCCTTGAGGAGCATTTGAAGGTGTTTGAGCGCGCACTGACTGCCTGCAAGATCCTTGGCACGAACAGAATGCGCATCTTCAGCTTTTTCGTTCCGCAAGACCGCTTGTCGGAGTGCCGCGGAGAGGTAATGCGCCGTATGCGCGTTCTGCTTGACCGCGCAAAGGAGGAAGGCATCACGCTGTGCCACGAAAACGAGGCAAAGATCTACGGTCAGAACCCCGCAGAGGTAAAAGATCTTTTGGAAGAACTTCCCGACATGAAAGGAATTTTCGATGCCGCAAACTTCGTGCGGGAGGGACAGGATCCGATCGAAGGTGCTGAGGCGACTCTCCCCTCGATCGAATATCTGCATATCAAGGATGCAAAGACGAACCGTGCAATCGTTCCTGTGGGAATGGGTGACGGACAGTATGCCGAGGTGCTTTCGCGCGTTGATGCGCTCACCGATCGCACCGTGATCCTGACACTGGAGCCTCACCTACATATTTTTGACGCATACAAAAAAATTGACAGCCACAAGCTGGAAAACCAGATCACATTCGATTCTGCCGATGAGGCATTCGACTGTGCTGTTGAACATTTGAAAAAATTGCTGACTTCGCTCGGCTTCCATGAGGAGGAAAATCACGTATGGAAAAAGTAAGATTCGGTATTATCGGCGTTGGTAACATGGGTTACAGCCATTCCAAGAAAATGCTGGAGGGACAGGTTGAAAACGGCTGTCTTGCAGCGGTTTGCGACCTCAAGCAAGAAAAGCTGGACAGATTCAAGGAACTGCCCGGTGCTGATAACGTTAAAGCCTTCACCGATTATAAGGAAATGCTGGCAAGCGGCGCGTGCGACGCCATTGTGGTAGCAGTTCCCCACTACGACCATCCGCGTCTTGTGATCGAGGCTCTTGAGAGCGGTCACCACGTGGTTTGCGAGAAACCTGCGGGCGTTTACACAAAACAAGTAAAAGAAATGAATGAAGTTGCCGCAAAGTCGGAAAAACTCTTTACGATGATGTTCAACCAGCGCACCAACTGCGTTTACCGCAAGATGCACGATATGATCGCGGGCGGTGAGCTTGGCGACATCAAGCGCGTGATCTGGACGATCACCAACTGGTACCGTCCGCAAAGCTACTACGATTCGGGCGACTGGAGAGCAACCTGGCGCGGCGAAGGCGGCGGTGTACTGTTCAATCAATGCCCTCATCAGCTTGACCTGATCCAGTGGATCCCCGGTATGTCTCCCGTAAAGGTACACGCCTTCTGCCATTACGGCAAATGGCATGATATCGAGGTTGAGGACGATGTGACCGCCTACATGGAATATGCAAACGGCGCAACGGGTGTTTTCATCACCTCCACGGCAGATGCCCCCGGCACCAACCGCTTGGAGATCCTTGGTGATAAGGGACAGCTCATCTGCGAGCATTTCGGATCGGAATACGGTCCCGAGCTTGGCAAAAAGGATAAGCTGACCTTCATCAAAAACGATGTTCCCGAGCGTGAATTCAATAAGACCTGTACAGCAAGCTTCGGTTCTCCCAAAAAAGAGGTGATCAACGTTGAAACCGACGGCAAGAATCCTCAGCACGTTGGTATCTTCAACAACTTCGCCAATGCGATCCTTGGAATTGAGCCTTTGTTCGTGGACGGCAAGGAAGGTCTGAACGGAGTGGAATTGATGGACGCCATGCAGCTTTCGGGCTGGCTGAAAAAGGAGGTCACCCTTCCCATCGATGACGATCTGTATTGGGACGAGCTGCAAAAGAAGATCGCAACGGGCAGAACCAAGGAAGCGGTTGTTTCCACGGTCACGACCGATATGAGCAATACCTTCTGATCCGAGAGAGGACTTGATTATGACAAAATCATTCAGAATTGCCGTGATCGGCTGCGGTGCGATCTCGGGAAACCATATCACAGCGATCCAGCAAAACGGGCATACGGTTTGCGCGCTGTGCGACATTCTGCCCGAAAAGGCAGAGGCATTGAAAGAAAAATATGAGCTTGCAGGTGTTCCGATCTTTACCGACTACAAGGAAATGATTGAGGCGGTGCATCCCGATTCGGTACATATCTGCACCCCGCACGATCTGCACGCACCGATGACGGTTTATGCGTTGGAGAGAAACATTCACGTTCTGTGCGAAAAGCCCATGTGCATCAACATGGAGCAAATGAAAGAAATACATCGCGCCGCAAAAGCATCACACGCACAGCTTGGCTACAGCTTCCAGAATCGCTACGAGCCGAACATGATCCGCTTGAAGGAAATGGCAAAGAACGGAGTGCTGTCGGCAATGGGAACCGTGGTATGGAAGCGCGATGAAAAATACTATGCATCTGCCGAGTGGCGCGGAACCGTTGCTCATGAGGGCGGCGGCGTGATGATCAACCAGGCGATCCACACGCTGGACATTTTGCAGTGGATCTGCGGAATGCCGACGAGCGTGATCGCGCACGTCTCCAATGATTGTCTTGGCGATGCAATTGAGGTGGAGGATACCGCCAGCGCGCGCTTTGAAACGGCAGACGGAAATGCCTTTTTCATCTTTGCCACCAACACGGCAAAAAAGGATCTTCCCGTGGAATTGCAGGTTCGTCTTGCAACAGGTGAGACAATCGTGGCACAAAACCGCCATTTAACGGTCAATCACGAAATGGTTGCCTCCAAAAAGCAGGAAGCAAGCGTTGGAAAAGCCGAATGGGGCAAGGGCCACACGGCACTGACCAAAGACTTTTATACCTGCATCGAGGAAGGAAAGCCCTTCCCCATCGGAGTCGATGAAGCAGACAAGGCGGTTCGCCTGATCCTTGCGATGTACGCATCAAACGGGGAGAAGATCCCGATCCCCGAACTATAAAAAAGAAAAGGAACGGTAAACAACCATGAAATTACCATATCAACCCAATTTGAACGGAAAAGTTGCAGTGATCACGGGTGCCGGCGGCGTTTTGATGAGCGCATTTGCCCGTGTACTGGCAGAATGTGGCGCAAAGGTTGCCTTGCTTGACATCAACGCGCAGGCAGTGGAGCAGGTTGCCGCCGAGATCGGTACGAACGCACTTGCAATTCCCACCAACTGTCTGGAAAAGGACAGCATCCTTGCCGCACGCGACACGGTTCGCAACAACTTTGGCAAGGTGGACATTCTGATCAACGGTGCCGGCGGAAACAATCCCCGCGCAACCTGCGACAATGAGATCATGACACCCGAAACGGAAGGCGTAAAGTCCTTCTTTGATCTGGAGGAATCGGGACTGAAGTTTGTATTTGACCTCAATATCACCTCTGCATTCCTCGTAACACAGGTCTTTGCCGAGGATATGGTAAAGAATGGCGGAAATATCATCAATATTTCTTCGATGAACGCATTCCGCCCCCTGACAAAGATCCCCGCATACAGTGCGGCGAAGGCAGGTATCTCCAACTTTACGCAGTGGCTGGCTGTTCATTTTGCTCCCTGCAACATTCGCGTCAACGGAATTGCCCCCGGCTTCTTCGTAACCAATCAGAACAGAGGTCTTTTGTTTGACGCAGAGGGCAAGCCCACGGCACGCACCGAAAAGATCCTTGCCGCAACACCCCAGAAGCGTTTTGGCGAGATCGACGATCTGACGGGTACCCTTTTGTGGCTGGCATGCGATGAAGCAAGCAAATTCGTTACAGGTGTTGTTATTCCCGTTGACGGCGGATTCAACGCATACAGCGGTGTTTGATCCCAAGGAGAGATGATGATGAAACACCTACTTTGCGGTGCCGCCGAGCGTGTGATCACACCAAGACTTGGATTGCACATTCCGGGCTATTTCAAAATTCGGATTGCAGATGCGGTAAAAACAGATCTTAAAACGCACGCTTTGGTGCTGGACGACGGAAAAACACAGCTTGCGATCATTCATATTGATATCATTGATTTTCAAGCCTCTTTGGCAAAGAGAATCCGCAAGCGTTTACAGGAAGCAATCGGGATAGATCCCAAGAACGTGATGATCGCCGCCACGCATACGCACACAGGCCAACCCTCCAACTATTCGGGGCTGGCAGGATCCCGCCAAGACCGCGAATCGATGTCGTTTTTGATCGATATGACGGTGGAAGCGGTGCTTGAAGCCTATGGGAAGCGCGTTCCCGTGTCCACAAAATGCGCATTTGGCAAGGAAACAAACCTCAGCTTTAACCGCAATTATCACATGACCGACGGTACGATCGTAACCAATCCCGGTAAACGCCGTCCCTTTGAAGTGGTGGGTCCGATCTCTCCGATTGATCATACAGTGGGTGTGATCCGCTTTGATGATGCAAATGGAACCCCCGTGGCACAGCTTGTTAACTTTGCCTGCCACCCCGATACGGTGGGCGGTACTGCCTACTGCGCCGACTATCCCGGGGAGCTTTGCCGCATCCAACAGGAGCGCTTTGGCAAGGATTTTGTAACCGTTTATCTCAACGGAGCTTCCGGCAACGTCAATCACATCAACGCCGAATGGTTCAAGCAACCGAATTTCGCGCTTGACAAGGCGCACCACTACATCAAGATGGGAGAGACTCTTTCAAAAAAGGTGTTCGAGCTTCATGAGCACATGGAACCGATGAAGGAAATCTCTTTGGATACGCTTTCAAAAACCTACCGTACCGAAAGACGTCAGCCAACAGATGCGGACTTTGAGTGGTCTGAAAAGATATTGCAAAGTGAGGATGCTGTTCTTGAAGACCAAGCATACGCAAGAGAGCTGCTGGCACTTCACAAACGTCCTGTTCGTTATGCCAATGTGGAAATCCAAGCCTTTCGCATCGGGGATTGCGCGATTGCAACACTTCCCTGCGAGGCATATGCCGACATCGCATTGAACATCCGCAAAAACGCTCCCTTTGAAAAGATGATGATCTCGTCGCTGACCAACGGCACCGTTGGCTATGTGGTCACAGAGCCGGCATTCAGCGCGGGCGTTTATGAATCAAGACTTTCCAAATACAATTCTTTTCTGCCGCCACAAGCTGCCGACGAAATGGCAAATTGCGCACTTGCGCTATTGAAAAAATTATGCTGAATAAAGACAGCCGCTTTCTGATTTAAAAAGAAAGCGGCTGATTTTATTTGTTTTTCCTTTTTGCGATCGACCGATACAGCGCGGTAACCTCGTCCGCCATTGAGCGCGCGGTGTAGCACTCCAAATAGCGATCATAAGCCGCACGGCGCATCCGTTGCTCAAGCTCTCTGTCGGTTGCGATCTTCAGGATCAGCTTGGCAAGCATCGCGGCGTCACCCACGGGATAGACAAAGCCGGCCATCGAGTCACCGATCATCGCTCGGTTTCCTCCATAGTCGCTGACAAGACACGGCACCTCCGCGCTCATCCCCTCGGAAAGTGCCAAGCAGGAGGTCTCGGTTCCATTGGAGCAGTTGACATTGATCCGTAAAATGCGGTAAATCTTTGCCATATCCTCAACAAAGCCCGTGAAGATAACACGATCCGAAAGATACAGATCCTTGGCATAGCTCTCTAGTTCCGCTCTCTCTTCCCCCTCGCCAACAATCAGAAAACGGAACGGGATCAGCGGTGCCGCATCGCACAACAGCCTTGCCGCCTGCAAAAAGGTGCGGTGTCCCTTGCAGGCAACCAATCGCGCGCAGATCCCAACCGTAAAATCGTGGGGTGAGAGTCCCCATTGCCGATATGCCTGTTGCAGCTCGTCTTCGCTCAATTCGCGGATCGGCTCCGAGCCGTTGATGATCACATGGATCTTCCGTTCGGGGATTCCAAGCGCTCCAAGATCATGCTTTGCCGCTTCTGCTGTTGCGATCACGCGATCCGAAAGCATCCGATTCCAAAAGCCCCCCAAAAAACGCATTGGAGGAACCTGCCAAAGTCCTGTTAAGGGGAAACAGCAGTGACGGGTATGAATGATCGGCGTACGGCAAAGCCGCGCCGCAATACGTGCCGAAACAGCGGCATTGGTGTGTACGATATCGGGCATGACCAGTGAGATCAACCGCCGCATTTCATGCACGGCACCAAGAGATACACGGTCTACGGAATGCTGCAGCAAATAGGTGACCGTATTGGCCTCTCGGACACGAGGTGCCAATGCGCTGTTTTTCGGCAATGCAACAAAGCTCTCCACACTTGTTCGGTCGAAATTGCGCAAAAGCGATGTTAAAAGCACCCCTGCACCGCCAATATTTTCATCACTGATTACATGCAAAACCCGCATAGCTCCTCCAAACAAAAAAGACTTGTACCAATAGTATGTACAAGCCTTTTTGTTTTATTGATCGGTTACCAAAAAAGTCCCAAGTCGCCCGTGGGATCAATTCCAAAGCCAACCATCAAAAGATTGCGCAAAACCGTATATCCAAGAAAAAGTACCGCCGAACCGATCCAACACCACCGCGGAATCGACCACCAATTCGCTTTTTTCTGAGCAATCGGATCAGCAATACAAGATCGCCGATCAGAAAAAGAGCCGAAAAGATCACGACCGCCGCATTGTAACGAAACGCCTCAAAGAAATCAAACCGTAGCATAGCACCAAGTGCGCGCGTTCCTCCACACAGGGGACAATACAGAAACAAAAGATCGTGAACCCAGCAATTTGAGAGGATCGGCGGTGCATTTTGCAAAAATCGGCGCAAAAGTACGGCGAGTAAGCAGATCACGGGAATCATAACATGAAATCCGATATAAAGAATCAGCGATCTTCCCTTTTGCTTCATGGCATATTCTCCCTTTCAAAATCAACAGCACCGTTGCATGGCCTATTATAGCATATCCATATTGAAAAGGCAATGGGTTTGCGCAGTCATGACCACCAGCCGTGCGGGTGGCTTGCACAAGCCCCCTTGGGGCATTTCACACGATGAGCCTATAGGCTCGTCGAATGATCCGCCACTTGCGGAAGTTGCCCCACTGCCACAGATGTGGCAACTATCCTTTAGCCTCCCTTGTGTAAAGGGAGGTGGCATTTTCGCAAGAAAATGACGGAGGGATTGTAAAAAGCAGTAATCCACACAAAACAATCCCTCAGTCAGCTTCGCTGACACTTCCCTTTACACAAGGGAGCCTTTCCCACAAAAATATTCTGCGCTGACTTTTGCTTTTTCTTCTGCCCATCGGCATAGCCTATTTTGAACCCCGCCACGGCGGGGTTTTCGTGATACAATGAAAAGCAGACACGCTTTGCGTATCTGCTTCCTTTCTTCTGTTCCCTCAACAATTTCGAACCTTTATTTATCATTCTTAACACTTGCTTGAAGCGTCGCTATAAAGCCTCTTATATTATCTTCGTTATTACCTGTCATCCCTGTAGATAACCACTTCATATCTTTGAGCAACAAATGATATTTTTTATCGGCAACTATACGAATGTGGATTGATGACTTAACGAACAATCCTCTCTTAATTGATAATTTCTTTATCGTATCGAAAGGAATCTCGGTGATATAAGCGCTGCTTGCCGTATATATCAGACCATTTTGCGTTAAATAGAAATATAGATTTTCAAAATGTCGTGAAATTAAAAGCCAATAAAACCTACCACCATAGCATGGATATTTTAAGTTCCACACTTTTTCATTAACAAGTTCATAAGTTAAATCAAAGCTCTTTTTGAAATCATCTTTCCAGCTCATATATCCACCGCCTTTCTCTAATTTAATGATATCATAAAAGCGCCTCTTTGTCAATATAATGTCTGCTTCTGTCTGTTTTGCTTTTCCGCCTTTTTTCGTGTATCACGATTTTGGATATAATGGTTCGGATGATCCCGGGCATGAGCGGTTCAATGTTGATGCATTATTTTGCCAAGGCGATCATTGCACATACTAAAATCTGGATTACTCAAGGTATCAGTTGCTTTATAGCAGATAGCTCCGCACTCACAACGACATTCCCAAAGCGGAACCGTTCTTGCACCGCGTGAACCACGCTTGTCCGTAGGCTCAATTGCCGTAATAAAACCGAACTTCATACCGGAAATGTCTTTTCCCTTTTCGTTCATATCGGTGCGCCACTCTAATAAACGCTCCCGTGTAATTTGCTTATCTTTGGGAAGAAAGTCATAAAGCATCTTGACCGCCGCTTTTAGCCTACGGATCATATTCTCAGATGCGCCCTTATCACCTTCGCTCTTAATGAACGCACCCATTGTCTGGAGCGTCATCACAAAATTGTTTTTCTGTTCGTTCATGCAGACGGTTCCGTGGTATCGCCATCATCCTTTACTTCAGGCATAGGATATGTATTACCATGCTCAATATCGGGCTCTACAACCACGCCCCAACGAGGCTCAAGCGTAACCTTCGTAGTACCTGTTACAGTAATCTTAAACTTGAAAGGATTTGTTTCCATTACAGTCTCATCGACATTGGCAGTATTCTCACCGATGATAGCAGCAGTATGTTGCTCCTCGCCCCCATTTATTGTCACGACGCAATGTCCTTTGACGGTAGAACCCGGAGTTAGTGTCAGAGAAATCTCATAAGTTCCATTTTCGAGTGTGCAGATGTATCTACCCGCTTGAGTAGGATCTTCTTCCAACTCCACAGTGCTTGCCGTTGCAACATTGTTCTCGATCTTTGATACAGCTATTGTCACGTCAAAGGATCCCGACATCAGCGTGTTGCTGCTACTCGACGTTTCGCTTGTAAACCAAGCGTAGGTCATCGAGCAAAGCGCGACAAGGCACAGCAAAATACTGACCACTGATATGATCAGACTTTGCGAAAACGCCTTTTCGGTTATTTTTTCATCCTTGCAATCAAAAAAGTTTTTCAAGAGTTTTCCTCCTCTCGGGTGTTTCTATCTAAAGATTTATATTTTCAGCAATCAAAAGACACAAGCAGGATCCTCTTATGTTCTTTGATTGCCACCCAACTCCCCAAGGGGAGTTGGGTCGGTTATTTTATTTTTTAGTTACCAAGAAATTCAGAAAGCTCAACATACTTCTTATCTACCTGATCCTGCAAATTAGCATGGCTGTAGATAGTTCCCGTAACGTCTGCGTTCTCGGAAATAACAAGTACCTTTCCGGTTCCATCCGAAAATGCAACCGCGCCGGGATAGCAAACAGCTACCAAAGCATCCTTATTCTCATTTCTGGTATTGGCGTTGTTGGTTACAGTACCGCCGTTAAAGGTAACTGCACCCTCAACCTCGGAGTTGATAGCGTTGATAACGCCATCAGTAATGGTATTACCGCTGATCTCTCCGCCGTTCATAATGAACTGCGCGTTGGAATGAACGTAGGTCACACAATAGAAGCCGTTGCCCGAAGCCGTAGCCTTAAGCCAAGAGTTATTGCTTATCTTTCCGCCGTTCATATACATCTTGGCGTAGTAGAGACCTATCATACCGTTGCCGGAGAAATAGTTATCTCTGATCTCGCCGCCGTTCATAGTCAGCGTGCTGGCATTAGCAGCGTCCCAGTTGTCGTTGTAAATACGGATAATACCGTGATTGCCGCTGGAGGATACGTTATTTTCAATTACGGTTCCCTCCTCAATATAAACGTCACCGTAGCGGTCAACGTTTATTATCGTTCCGCTTCCGCCTGCGCAGTTACGGATCGTAGCACCGTCAAGAATGATAGTAGCTCTATTATCAACAGTTCCCTTTGCCCAAGCGACTGCGGGATACTGAGAAACAACGTTCTCAATAACGGTTCCCTTTCCAAGAGTGAGGGTAGAGCCCCCAAATGCCATCAATATCGCATCGTTGTTTATGTTTTTAGTCTGATCACGGTTGAACGCATCCTCGGTCAGCGTATAGCTTCCGGCACCATCGATCCTTACTCCGTAGAGCGCAAGATCAGCGTTTTCCGCGGTCTTAAGTCTTGCATTCTGCGCAAAGGTGATGATATTGGCAGGATCGGAATTATACAGATATGTATCAGCAGAAACATCTAACACTCCATCTACTGTAAAGGGAGCGGTGATTCTAATGTCTCCGCCTGTTGCCAACGCTTCCTTAAAGTCTTCTAAATTAGCTACGCTGATCGCTACCTCGGGAACATTGATAACTTTACCCATATATGTCAGCGTAGGAGCAGTTGTAAGGTGTTTTACCTCACGGCTGTGATCTACCACACCGAAGCCAACGTTCTGCGCAATGGTGTACTTTTCACGGCTCTCGCCTGCGGTTGCGTTCACCTCGCACTCAATATTACCCGCAAGACCTGCTACGTGATAACCAGTACCGACGCCGGCCGCATATTTACCGCCCTGAGCGGTGATATCAGAGGTTGCGTCAATATTGATCGTGCAGATCGTTTCGGTGATGAACGCGGCATCGTTTTTCTCTCCGCAGTGGGTGTCGTAGCCCGAGCCAATTCCGGCACCAAACTGACCGCCCGTAGCGTTAACGGTAGAATTCTTGATATTGATGATAACGTGTTGATCAGCGGGAGCAACGTCATCACTTACACGGCTACCGCCGATACCTGCGGAGGCGTTACCGCCCTCCACGTTCTTAATAATGGAGTCGGTAATATTGATCGTCACGCCCGTATGGAACATTGCTCCGATGCCGGCAGCCTTGGAGCCGCCCTGCGCATTGTCAACAGTCACGTTCGTCAGGTTGATCTCAGCTCCCTTGAAGCCGGAACCGATTGCAGCGCCGCCTTCGGGCTCGCTTTTACCATAGTTGAGGTCACTTACGAACAAAGGCTGTACGCAACCGCCCTTTACATCAACAATGTGTACGTTCTCGATATTGATATACTCGGTAGTTGTACCGCCAATACCGAATGCATGCTTACCGTTTGCAACAGCGACAAGATTGCCGTTACCGCTGATATTCAGTGCCGTACCTGTGATAGCGGACATTCCATCCGCGGTTGCTCTGACAACTACGTTACCAAGAATCACGATGTCAGTTGCTTCGATCTCCGTAGCGGTATCCTCGCTCAAAGCGGCGGTTGCGGGAGCATCTCCCTCTTGAATCGACGCGATGGATACGTTGTGTAGCGTCAGTGTTCCCGTATATCCCTTTGGAACATACAAGATACCATTGGGTTCAATGCAGTTCACCAATGTCACGTCCTTGTTTTCCGCCAACCTTGCATTGGCATCAGCAACGGTAAACACTGCGGTATTCACATCGTACTGATTGTTAAAGGAATCCGATTCTACGGTATCCTGCGTTGCAAACACATTGATACCGAGGTTGATCTCGGGAATATCAACGCCGTTGTGGTTAGCTTCATTGCCAACCGAGGTAGGCATATAAACGACCATTGCCATATAAACGTAATCGGAGCCAGCCGGCAAAGAATCACCGGTTGTATAGCCCTCTACAATCTTCGTTGTCTCGGTTGCGTGTGTCATTGCCTCGTTACGATCAGCAAAAATATCCTGCTGACCGGGAACAACGTCATAATAAATGTAGTCAGAGAGCTTAAAGGTTTCGTTTGCCTTGTTTTTGCCTTCTGTTTCCGAAATAATATTTACACCGAGCTGATACTTGAGTGCAAGAGAACCGTTATTCTTTATTCTCAAATACGCAACGTCCGTATAACCGGGCTCCCAGAGAGCATCTTTGTCAAGGATTTCGTCAGAACCGTCTACGTCCTTCCACTCCTTGTCTTCCGTGTCGTAATATTCCAGAATAATATCCAGATTTCCCGACTTGATGATGTTGTTTGCACTTGTCACACTGTCCGTAAACCAAGCGAACGTCGTCCCAAGCAGCATTGTAAAGCAAAGGAACAAAGCGATAACACTTGAGATCAAAGCAGACTTTGTGCTTTTTGTCTTTGTCATTTTTTATGACCTCCATTTTTGTTTTTCGCCAATACGAGTTATGGAATCGTTCTTCGACCGTATCGGCAAAAAGCAAATCGAAGGCGATTATTTGGTTAACTTAACCGTTCTCTTGCGAGAGTTGGCTATATTGCATAATTTGCGTAGATATATCCCCCCCCCGTTGTGTATTTTGCCTTTTGTGCAGGTTTCATAATTCAATTTCTCCTTTCCATTCGGC
>JAFTKI010000017.1 GCA_017453335.1 Clostridia bacterium | reverse complement strand
TATGAGAACCTCTAAAAATTCCCATTATATTGCAATAACCAGCAAAATATGATATAATAGAGGTAGAACAAGGAAAGAGAGTTCCAAAGATGAAGCAAATTTCCCTATTTGCCGAAGAAAACAGATTAGAAAAGTTGAGTGAGGTTGGAGATTGCCTTGAGCGGCTGAAAATCATCGACTGGGAGAGTTTTCGCCCCACCATTGCTCTCGCAGTAATTCGTGAGAGAAAAAGCAACGCGGGCAGACCTCCGTATGATTGCATTTTGCTGTTCAAAACCATCGTACTGCAAAAATTGTACAACCTTTCGGATGACCAAACCGAGTATCAGATCAATGACCGCATGAGTTTCATGCGCTTTCTTGGTCTCGGATTGGATGATAAAGTGCCGGATGCCAAAACAATCTGGCTATTCAAAGATACGCTGACCAAGGCCGGCATCATTGATCAGTTGTTTTTGCAGTTCAATCAAATGCTGGAGAAACGCGGGATCATTACCCATAAGGGTACGATTGTGGATGCCACGTTTGTGGACGCGCCCCGTCAGCGGAACAGCCGCGATGAGAACAAGAAAATCAAGGACGGAGAAGTTCCCGAGGAGTGGAAGAGCGAGCCCCACAAAATGTCTCAGAAGGACACCGATGCCCGTTGGGCGAAGAAGGGTGACGAAAAGCATTACGGATACAAGGATCACATCAAGGTGGATGCCGACAGTAAGCTGATTCTGGATTACGCCGTTACCCCTGCCAACGTACACGATAGTAATGAATTTGTGGATTTCTTCAACGAACAGGATGAGGTCGGATACGCTGATAGTGCCTACGTTGGTAAAAAATTACCCGAACACGTCCGCAACGAAGTCTGCGAAAAAGGCTACCGCAACAAGCCCTTGACCGAGGAACAGAAAGAAAATAACCGCCGTAAATCCAAAATTCGTTGCCGTATTGAACACGTGTTCGCTTTTATGACCATGTCCATGCACGGTCTGACGGTGCGTTCCATAGGCATTGAGCGAGCCGCGTTCAATATTGGGCTGACAAACTTGGTATACAACCTTTGTCGCTACTCCTTTTTAAGTCGAAAGGAGACTGTCACGGGATAACTGTACCCTTTTGCGGGATACGCCCGCAATTTCGGGGCATCCAACCCCATAAATACATGAAATTTGAGGCAGGAATGCGATTCGCCGCTCTGATTTCATTTTTTCGTTGTTGAATCGTAGAATTTAATGCTGGGAACTAATTTTTAGAGCCAACTATAAAAAAGTCAATAGGTAAATGAAAAAAAGTGAAGAAAATCTTCACTCATAGGAAAGACGGATAAAGGCATAGCAAAACAGACTACCCACGAGTAGTCGTTTAGGGATATGAGCATAGGGAATTATGTAGGAGAGATCACTGAGTAGGTTGAATTGTTTTTGAGGATGGAATAAATAACACGGACGACCTTCTTTTGAATGTGTCCAAGAATGACGTAGTAGTGCTTGCCCTCGGATTGCTTCTTTTCGTAGTAGTCCCGAAAGACGGGGTCATGTTGCCAAATAATGCGTGCTACTTGAAAGAGCGCGTAACGCAAATATTTGGATCCCTTTTTAGAGGGCATACAGTTTTTCGCCTTGTATTTGCCGGATTCATATACGGTAACGTCGATTCCGCTGTAAGAGATCAAGCTTTCGGCAGAGTGGAATCGATCAATGTCACGGATCTCGCCGACGATCAATCCGGCAGTAGTATAACCAACACCTGGGATACTGAGAAGATTAGGACACAGCTCGTCCACGTAGGTCTTGATCTGCGTGTCATAGTTTTTAATTCGGCGGGCAATATGCTCCATCTCTTCAATAGCATCCATGAGCTGAAAAGCATAATGGGGCTCGGAAATGCCGACAGAGGACCTTGCGGTAGCAATCAGTTGCTCGGCAGTACACTTGCATCTGCCGTGTAGGAGAGAAGCAACCTTGCTCACGTGAGCTCTGGCAAGAGCTTTCGGTGTGCCGTAAGCCTTGAGAATGGCAATAGCAGAATCTCCGTAAATGTTGCTGAACAGCGTTTTGAATTCAGGAAAAATCACCTGGACAAGGCTGTTGATTGCCAATTTTGCTTTTTTTAGATCTTCAACAATAAAAAATCTTTTCCGAGATAGTGACTTTAGCGCTTCTTTGTGGTATAATGATAGAGTATAGGGCGAGAATTTGTCCGAGTGATCTATCATGTACTTACAAATGGTCTGCGCATCAAGGTTATCATTCTTGGCGGAGTGAACTTTGGCTGCTTTGCGAGCCATATTGGTTAAAATCGGATTGATCATCATCACGTCGTAATTCTGTTCCAGCAGGAAGCGGATGATGTTTGTGTGGTAGATGCCGGTGGATTCAAGTCCTATACGTACTTTTGAATCACGTGTAGCTCCACAAAAGGCAGAAATGTCCGAGTGGAGTTTTTTGTATCCCGCCTCGGAGTTCGGGATCGTGGCGGCGGAACGGCTGAAAACAACGCCTGTTTCCTGCTGAAGTATAAAATAGTCGTGTTTTTCAGATGCGATATCAATGCCGACGTAAATCATGTGGTTCCTCCTGTTCTGTGATCATGGATGATCGATCATCGATCATCTTGAGCCCCGGTACTCCCTACAGAACTTTTCCCCATGTACCCTGGTTCCTTATAACC
>JAFTKI010000086.1 GCA_017453335.1 Clostridia bacterium | reverse complement strand
TTTAAGAAGATAAAATTGATCAAACCGCCGCTGTGAAATGAGTCGTGTTTAGCAACTCATTTCACAGCGGCGGTTCAAAGCGGTAAAAGTTTTGAAAGGGTGTGGGAAAACTTTTTCAAAAGTTTTCCCACAAAAATCGCGTCCCCCCTGTACATTTGAGAAAGAATATGATATAATAAAATGGAATAGGTATGCAAGGAGGGCGCGAGGGATGTCGCAGTTGAGCAAGTTTCGGGAAGCGATCATTGCGCGGGGTGCGGACGGTGCGATCGTATCGGACGCGATCAATCAGAGGTACTTAACAGGGTTTGATTTCAGCGACGGCTTGGTTATCGTTACGAAAAAAGAGGCGTATGTAGTCACCGATTTTCGGTATGCCGAGGCGGCACGGGCGCAGGTGAGAGCGGGCTTTGGGATCGTTGTTCCCGACAAGGGGCAGTTGCTATCGGTTGCGGAGCTGCTTGGTGACAACGGTTGCAAGCGTGTGTTATTCGAGGAAAAGGCATTGACGTATGCGGGACACGCGCGGTACGTTGACATATTATGCGATTACGAGTTGGTCAGCGGTGCTTCTGCGGTCTTGGAGGAGCTGAGAGCCTACAAGGACGAGGAGGAGCTGGCGACGATCGCGCGTGCGCAGGCGATCACCGATGCGGCGTTTGCGCACATTCTGGAGTTCATCACGCCCGAGATGACCGAGGCGGACGTGGCGTTGGAGCTGGAATTTTTCATGCGGCGCATGGGAGCCGAGCAGGTAGCCTTTCAGACCATTGCGGTATCGGGCGCGGCATCCGCTTTGCCACACGGTGTACCGCGCAGGCAAAAGCTGGAAAAGGGCTTTTTGACCATGGATTTCGGTGCGCAGGTGGACGGATACTGCTCCGACATGACGCGAACGGTGGTTTTGGGACGGGCTGATAGCGAGATGAAGCGGCTGTACGAAACGGTGTTGAGTGCGCAAAAGGCGGCGCTGGAGGCGGCTTGCGAAGGGTTTGGCTGTCGTGCTTTGGACAAGATCGCGCGGGACATCATCAACGGTGCGGGCTACAAGGGGTGCTTCGGACATTCCTTGGGACACGGCGTTGGCATGGTGGTACACGAAAATCCGCGGCTTTCCACGGGAGCGGATGAGAAGAGCTGTCTTTCGCGCGGTCACGTTGTGACCTTTGAGCCCGGAATTTATATCGAGGGAAAATACGGCTGCCGTATTGAGGATATGGCTTGTATTCGTCCCGACGGAAGCTTTTATGATTTTACGAACAGCCCCCGCGAGCTGATCGATTTATTCTGACAGTCGTTTGAGACGGAAGGAGATTTTATGGTTTTTCAATGGATAACAACAACCTTGTTTGGATGGATCACAAGACACTTTGGATGGGCTGAATCCGCCACACCGTATAATGTATTGTTGGTGGTTTTTGCGTTTTTGTGCATGGTGATCCCCTATTTGCTGGGAAGCATCAATCCCGCCATTGTGTTTTCTAAGCTGATTTATAAGGATGACGTGCGCACACACGGCAGCGGAAACGCGGGCTCGACCAATATGCTGCGTACATACGGCTTCAAGGCGGCGGCGCTGACCTTTGTTTGCGATATGCTCAAGGCAGTGGTCGCACTGCTTGTGGGTGCTCTCCTGCTTGGCGCACACGGTGTGTCGATTGCCGGATTTTTTGTAATGTTTGGACACATGTTCCCCTTGTACTACAAGTTCAAGGGCGGAAAGGGTGTGGCTTGCTGTGCGGCGGTTGCTCTGATGATCAGTCCGCAGACCTTTTTGTGTGCGGTAGCTGTGTTTATTTTGGTATTGATCGGAAGCCGCATGGTTTCGATGGCGTCTGTCATGGCGGCACTTTTATATCCGTTGTTTATGAGGGCGTTTGCACCCACCTTCCCGCTCGGCGTTGCCATGGCGGTGCTGGAGGCTTGCTTTATCGTGTTTATGCACCGTGAAAATCTCAAGCGTATCTGGAATTACGAGGAGAGAAAGGTCGATTTTTCCAAGATAACCGACAAATTCAAGAAAAAGAAGAAGACCGAGGAAGCGTCCGCGGACGAAAAAGAGGACGGAGGCCGGGGCGATGCGTGAGAGTACTTCTCCGATCGCACGGACAGCCGACCTGATCGTTTTGGCGGCGAAGGGAAAAACGCTGAAAAAGCTGGTCTTTTCCAAGCCGACCGACAAGAATATACAGCGCACCGCGGTCACCCTGCGGCAGATCGGGGGCAGGCTGATGGCACAGGCGGAGACCTTCCTGTGCGACAACAAGGCGATCCACGAAAATATTGAGCCCGATAACGCCGAGCGGTTTTGTGAGCTTTGCGAGAGCTTTGGGCAGGTCAATCTGATCACCACGGCAGGAAGCTGTGAATTGCGCACGTCGAAATCGGGCAAGCAAACGCTGCTGGGCGGTGACGCCTTGCTACGCGCTTTGCAAAAGACCGATGCGCCACAGGCACAGGTGCAGAGCAACAACCGCCAAAAGTCATATATCCTGAACGGAACCGAGCCGTTTTTGCGTCTTTTGGACGTGAGCGACTCGAACGGACGCATCAAGGACAAGCGGCAATCCAAATTCCGTCAGATCAACCGTTTTCTGGAGCTGACGCGCGATTGCCTTTCCCAACTTCCCGCCGAGGGTGAGTTGCGAATTTGCGACTTGTGTTGCGGAAAAAGCTATCTGTCCTTTGCGGCGTATCATTATTTTGCCAACGTGTTGGGGCGAAAGGTGCGCATGACGGGAGTGGATTTGAAGCCCGATGTGGTGGAATATTGCAACACGGTAGCAAAAAAGCTGGGCTTTGACGGGCTTTCTTTCCTGTGCGGCGACATTTCAAAATACGATACGGGAGAAAAGGTGCATCTGGTGATCTCGCTTCACGCTTGCGATACGGCAACCGATCTGGTGCTTGCCAAGGCGGTGCAGTGGAATGCCGACGTGATCCTGTCAACGCCTTGCTGTCATCACGAGCTGAACCACACGCTCAACTGTCCCGCGCTGTCCTTCATTGCCGAGCATTCAATGTTGCGTCAAAAGCTGTGCGACGCGGCAACCGATGCCCTGCGGCTCAAGCTTTTGGAATCCAAGGGGTATTCGGTCACGGCTCTGGAGCTGATCGATCCCGAGGAAACGCCCAAAAACATTATGCTCCGCGCGCTGCGACAGGAGAATTTTGACCCCGATTCGGCATACGCCAAGCGTCTTGCCGATGAATATACCCAAGCCCGAAAATTTTTGCTGGGGCAATAAATGACTGTCTGATGCAGAAAAGCCATTTTAAAACACTATTTTAAATACGGAATGCGAAATGTATGATACGGTTTTCTTGTAGGGACCGGCGTCCCCGACGGTCCTAAAATGAACGAATTCGATATTATAAAGTGGCTACATTTATGCGGTGTATGTGTTGACATGAACAAAGCAAAATTTGTTGACTTTAGGACCGTCGGGGACGCCGGCCCCTACAGGCAAGAGCAAACAAAAAACGCTGGTTTACTTGTTATCATTAGAAAATAAAAGTTGAAAATCCATCTTAAAACAACAATGCAAAGGAGAAAAGACAATGCTTTCTTTGAAAATGAAAATGGTATCTTCGCTGGAAAAGTGTTTTTACAATGACTCTTTGGAAAGCAAGAAGGAAAAAAAGAATTTTATCATGTTCCGCAACGAGAGGCTGTCCTTTCAGGTGATGTTCCGCGCAGACCTGACCGAGGAAAACGGGGACATCCGCCGTTGGAATCCCGTCCGTCTTGGCGGCGCGCTTGCCAAGTATGCAAGCGTACGGCTCGTGTCGAACGTGTTGAATATGTATCCCACCTACGCAAGAAATCCGGGCGGTGAGTTTATCACCACCGAGCCGGGTGCGTATCCCGATCTGCTTCGTCCTCTTGTGTACCCGAATGCGGTATCCTTGCCCCACGCGCAAACACACGCACTGTGGGTTGACATTGAGCTTCCCGAGGGCTATGCGGCAGGCAAGTACGATATTTCGGTCTCGATCCTGCATGAAAAGACCAACGATCTTCTGGGCGAGGTTACGGGCGAGGTACAGGTTGTGGATGCCGAGCTTCCCCGACAGGAATTGATCCACACCGAGTGGTTCTACACCGACTGTATCGCCAATCACTACCGTGTGAAGGCGTTTTCCGAAAAGCACTGGAAGCTGATCGAAAGCTACCTGCGCACTGCTGTACGCAACGGCATCAACATGATCCTCACACCCGTCTTCACGCCCGAGCTGGATACCTACATCGGCGGAGAACGCTTGACCACCCAGCTTGTGGAGATCGAGCAGACCGAGGTTGGAAAATATACCTTTGATTTCAAAAAGCTGCACCGTTGGATCGATCTGTGCCTGGACTGCGGCGTGGAATATTTTGAGATTCCGCACTTCTTCACCCAGTGGGGCGCAAAAGCCGCTCCCAAGATCGTTGTCAAGGTCAACGGACGCAACAAAAAGCTGTTCGGCTGGCACTCTGACTCGATGGGCGAGGCGTACGCAACCTTCCTTTCTCAGTTCATTCCCGCGCTTCTTGCCGAGTTCAAAAAGAGAGACCTGGACAAAAAGTGCTTCTTCCACGTGTCCGACGAGCCGCACCTTGACCAGCTTGAGCAATATACGCGCTGTAAGAATCTGATTGGTCAGTACCTGGAAGGCTACCCGATCATCGATGCGCTTTCGGATTTCGAATTTTACAAAACGGGCGCCTTGGAAAAGCCCGCACCGCACACGCGCGGCCTCGGTCCCTTCCTTGATGCAAAGGTTCCGGGACTGTGGACCTACTACTGCGGCGGCGGTAAGGGCGGAGTTTCCGACCGTTCGATCGCTATGCCTCTGTCGCGTACCCGCGCTTTGGGTGTTCAGCTCTACTATTACAACATCGAAGGCTTTTTGCACTGGGGCTACAATTTCTACAACACCTGCCATTCCTTCAATACGCTTGATCCGATCGGGTATGTCGACGGAAGCTACTTTACGCCCGCAGGCGACTGCTTCCTCGTCTACCCCGGTACCGATAATACCGCGTGGGAATCGCTCCGACTCAACGCCCTGCGCGAAGCTGTGGACGATATCCGCGCTCTGCGCCTGTATGAAGCAAAATTCGGTCAGGATGCCGCTCGCAAACTGGTTCTCGAAGGCACCGACGGCGAATTGACCTTTACCCACTATCCCACCGATCCCGATTACATCCTCACCCTGCGCGAAAAGATCGCCCAAGCGTTTATGTGATTGTGGGGAGATGGATTGTGGGGAGCCCTTTTTGAAAAAAGGGCTCCCCACACCCCTCCCAAAAACTCTTCGCACAAGAGAAAAAGAAAAAGGGGAGTGCAGTTCGTTGTTCCGAGCCTTATAGAGTTATGGGAATTGTCAACGGATTTTTGCTAAATGATACTTCAACGAGTCATCCTGAGCGAAGCCGAAGTTTTGGTGAACGAGTGAGTGCGAAGCATGACGATTTGAACCAAAACCAAGGAGCAAAGCGACGCAGGGATCTCATAACGACTTTTGTTGGCTTGCCATGGCGAATGTAACTTTTACTTTGAAAAGCCAACAAAACTCCTTTATGGTTCCTTTTTGCCTTGTTCGCATTCGCTCAACCCGCAAAAGTTCGACTCGCTATGCTTCGCTCAAGATGACACGTTGAATGATCATTTGGTATGTAACCGTGAACAGGTGAACATATCCAAGCGATGGATTCATCGGTGAGAAAAAGGGGCAGGGGCCCCGTTTCTTGCGGGAGCTATTCTGCCGTCAGCGTACAAAAGAAAAAACGCTGTTTTACGAACGAACAGCGCATTGCATCAGGATTTATTTTTTATCTTGTGCGGTAAGTTCTTGAAGGGTGTGGGAAACTTCTTTCAAGAAGTTTCCCACGAAAAACTTACCTCAAAGGAGTTTTTATGTTCAAATTATTTTCGAAGAAAAAGAAGGATCCCAACAGCCGACAATACAAGTGGGAGATGGCGAAGCAGATGAGCAATCATCACATTCGCTACGTAACCGAGAAGATCAACGATGTTGACGAGGTGATCGGTCGCAACGGCGGCTTGAATATTCGTGACGACGAGCTTTTGGTATTTGCGTCGGCAGACGTTGTATTTCGTTGCAAGATCGAACAGATGCAGGCGTGGGAGCTTTTATCCAAGGACGGTGTGGTGATCACGGCACCCGATCTGGAGCATGACGGGCGCGAGCGCACCATCATTGTATATTATGTATATTATCGCTAAATGTTAAAGGAGTAAGAAAATGAGCGGAACAATGATTGCCGCGCTTGTGGCGGCGTTTGTTGTGACGGTGTTGATTTTGATCATCACGGGCTGGTGTTACGGACAGGCGTTCTACGTTCCCGAGCGCCGAAAAAAGCTGGATCCGCACACCTTTTTCAGCAACTCGAACGGTGAATTCTGCCGTGAACCGATGGGGAAGCTGGTGGACGAACTCTTGGAAACGCCTTGCGAGGTGGTTACCATCAAGTCGCGTGACGGACTGAAGCTGTCGGGGCGGTTTTACCGTTTTTCGGACAATGACTCACGGGTGGAGATCCTGTTCCACGGCTGGCGGAGCAGCGGCATCCGCGATGCTTCGGGTGGCGCCAGAATTGCACGCGAGATCGGGTACAATCTTTTGATCGTTGACCAACGCGCACACGGTGACAGCGAGGGACATACGCTCACCTTTGGCATCAAGGAAAAATACGACTGCATCGATTGGGTGCGGTATGTCATCGCGCGCTTCGGCGGGGACGTAAAGATCCTTTTGGGCGGAGTTTCAATGGGCGCGGCAACTGTTTTGATGGCATCGTGCCTGAAGGAGCTGCCGCCGCAGGTCAAGGCAATCACTGCCGATTGCGGCTACACCTCGCCCAAAGCCATCTTGTGTAAATCCTGCCGTGACCGAAAAATCCCGCCTGCCATCGGCTATCCCTTTTTGCGATTGGCGGCACAGATGTTTGGTGGCTTTTCGCTCAAGGACGGCGGCGCGGTCGAGGCGGTCAAGCACGCAAAGGTGCCGATCATGATCATGCACGGCGAGGGCGACGATTTCGTCCCGTTCCCGATGGCACAGGAGATCTTTGATGCCTGCCAAGGCGAAAAACAGCTTCTCACGATCCCCGAAGCAGATCACGGATTGAGCTATTTCTTCGATACCGAACGCTATTCCAAGGAAGTCGGCGACTTCAAACGCCGCGCGTTTGAGAGGTAGAGGTGGGCATTTGCGGGGGAGGCGCTTTTTGCAAAAAGCACCTCCCCCGCACCCCCTCCGCAAAAACTTTTTTAAACAAGAACCGCCGAGGTTGCATGAGCCGCTAAACACGACTCACGCAACCTCGGCGGTTTTGATCAAATAATAATTGACGTTGGCTTTTGTACGGTACGCTGTTCGTTTGTGAAACAGCGTTTAAGTTCTGTACGCTGACAGAGCAATAGCTCCCGCAAGAAACGGGGCCCCACAGCGTATCCGAA
>JAFTKI010000085.1 GCA_017453335.1 Clostridia bacterium | reverse complement strand
GCACAATGGTCCGTTGCTCAACGCGCTCCATTTCAATTGACACTCCCCCCTTTTTACATGACTATTCAAGGAGAAATGAAATTATGCGATCAAACGAAAAAAGGAGCAGTTTTAACTGCTCCTTTTTTCAATTTGTCGTTTCGTTTTTGAGATATTGAATATTGGTCACCTTACCGTCCCGAAACAGGATCTGCAGGATCGTATTCTCAGAAATAAAGCGCATTGCCGTATCGTTTTCCTCGGCGGGTGTTCCGTATTTCTCCGTGACCGTTGCGATCTCCGCACCGATCATGATCCCCTCCGGCGTTGCAATCGAATCATCCATCAATTCGATCGAATAGATATAGTCCTTTCCGCCCTGTGAGTAGGTTTTGATGCGGAAGCCTTGATAAACATACAGCTTGTCCATACCTTCAAACGCGCAGGACGGCGACTCCTCATAAGAGATCTCATTTCCAAGCGCCGACAGGATCGGAGCAGCCTCGGCATCGATCGCAATTTCGGTTTCCTTCACACGCATATTTGCAAAAGCGGAATTCTGCGGTGCATCCTCCTGTGCGGGGCAAGCCGCAAGCAGAAACAGCATGAGGGTAACCAACAATAACAGTCCAATTTTTTTCATTTTCTATCCTTTCAAGTTACAGGTGCGTTTTTTTCGGCATCATAATTGGCAAGCTTCTCTGCCCACACGCCGCTCAACGCGGTATCGGCTCTGCGGTCCGGTACAGCAAGCTCATCCCGCAGAATCGCGCCGAAATACTTGGTCAGCTTTTCGGCTCCGTACACATTCAGATGCACTCCCGCATCGTAGGTGTCGGTATTCCAATCAATACCGATCTCGTCGGTCTTTTCAATAAAGTTATAGTAATGCAATCCGTGCCGTTCGGCATAAGAAACGATTTGGTCGTCCCACTGGTCGTACCAATGGTATTTCCAATCGTTTGTGGGAGCCTTGATCAATACCAGCTCAATCCCCTTTTCTGCGCACAAAGACCGCATCCGATCCAGATATTCCATCGACCGCGCGGGCAAGGTATAATCAAAAAGCTCGGTCGGCTCGACCTTGGATTTGCCGGGCTTGATCGCCGTTTGCATCAGATATCCGTTGTGCGATACGCGGTCGCGGCAGAACATATACAGCAGATCCTCTGTCTTCAGGTCCTTCCAACGGCTGTGCCAGCGCAACAGCGGAAAAATATACGAAGCAAGGGTTTCGTCCTCCAGCATGGATGCCTTGATCGCCTCCAGCTTGACCGAGGAAAGCTCCATGCCGTCCAGCGTCATGCGGTTGTATTCCTCTTTCTGCGGCTCTCCGTATTTCAAGGACAGCACGTTGAACACCACCACGCGCGGGGTTTCATATCGAAGCGTATCCTCCAAGAGATAGTAGGAATGCCAAGCCAGCTGTTGGGCGCTTCCGCGAATATACGAATTGATACCGTACTCCTCCCAAAGCGTGGGCGGAGTAAAGCTTTCGTAGACCTCACAGTCCCCGATGAACAGCACGTCATGCGAGGGATCCTTTTCGTTATAATATTCCGCAATCAATGCGCCTTCCCTGTTGCTCTCCATATATTTCGGTTGCAACAAGAGATTTGCAAGCTGCAAAAGGCAGACCGTAACCAAGACGATACAGATACAGGAGATCCAAATTTTTTTCTTCATTGCATCTCCCTCCGTTAAAATTGGTTATAAATGAACTGCGATGCGTCATAGCCAAGACCGTACGCACCGAAGATCAGCACGATCAGCACCGCAAGGCACACCAGTACACACGACAAGATCGGCTTTTTTGCGAGCTTCTCCCACAACGGAGCTTCTCCCGTTTGTCGGCTGACAAGCCAGATCGCAAGCACACCGCACAGAACAACGCCCCAATCGGCGAGCGAAAGCCCCAGCGAGAGCAATCCGCCGTTCCACAGCTCCCCGATATTGAACACGGTAAACATGCTTCCCCACTTGGAAAAGCTCTCCGACACGTCACGGTAGCAATCGAGCGATCGGATCAATCCCATCAAAAGAAAGGTGCGCACCATCTGCCACTTTCCCCAAGGTGCCGAAGCGGACAGGCGTGGAAAACATGCGTGAAAACGATTGTACAGCGGTTGAAATTCTTGGGAAACCAAGATCACCAAACAGTTGAGCAAGCCCCAGACAATGAAATTCATGCCGGCTCCGTGCCAAAGTCCCGTTAAGAACCATGTCACGATTGTGGCAAGATACACGGGGATCCGTTTTCCGATCCTCTCGCCAAGCTTCGCGCGCGAGAATTTGGAGAGCCTTTGCATCGGCTTGCAAACCGACAACGGATAGAACACGTAATCGGTAAACCAAGAGCCCATCGTAATATGCCAACGCCGCCAATATTCCTTGGTGGACTTGGAGGAAAACGGACGGTCAAAGTTCTCGGCAAGTGTGATGCCCATCATCTCGGACAGTCCTATGGTAATGTCAATACCGCCCGTGAAATCGCCGTAGATCTGAATTGAATACAGAAGGATCAAAAGCAAAACATAGATACCCTCGTACTCTCCCGATGTACCCGACAGCTCTCTGACGGCACTTGCCACCGTGTCAGCCACCACCATCTTTTTGAAAAAGCCCCACGCTACACGCAAAAGACCCGCGCGAAAATGAAAGCCGTCAAAGCGATGCTCGGCAAAAAGCTGTTCCCCAAGTGAGGAAAATCGGCTGATGGGACCTTGGATCAGCTGCGGAAAATAGGCAACGAACAATGCAAATTTTGCAATGTTTTTCTCTGCCTTCGATTTTTTACGGTAAACATCAATCAGATACCCCATCGATTGGAAGGTATAAAAGGAAATTCCCAGCGGTAAGAGAAGCTTGGGAATCGTCAAAGCCTTCAGATCAAACCACGATAGGATCCCGTTGACTCCTGTCAAAGCAAACGCGGTATATTTGATCACCGCCAAAAGTCCGAACCCCAACAGCAATCCCGTAACCAGGATCGCAAAGCGTTTTTTCTTTCCCTTGGCACGAATTGCCTTTCGCTCGTCAACCGTCAAGGCGGCGCGGTTTGCGCTGACATACGCGTCCTCGCTGTCTGCCCTCTTCTGTAGAATCCGTGCGGTGACGTAGGTGATCAGGGTGGTATAGAGGATAAAGATCAAATACGATGCGCCTGCGGCAAAATAAAACAGATAGCTTGCCGCCAAAAGCACCCACCACTGCCCTTTTTTCGGCACGGTGTAATACAATACAAGCGTAAGGATCGCAAACCCGATAAACGCGAGTGACGTAAACTGCATTTTTTATCCTCCTTCCCTTAAATTTTCATTTTGTATTTCTTATTCTTCCTCGATACGGGTGATCAAGGCATAGATCGCCTTGGCACTGTTGAAGTTTTCGGGCAGAATCTCCTCAGCGGGAATGCTGACATCAAATTCTGCGTTGATCTCAGTGACCAGCGTTACGATATCCAAGGAATCCAGGATCTCGTTTCCGATCAGATCATCCTCGGTGGTAAAATCCACATCGGGGTGCATGGATCTCAGAATCTTTAATAAGGTTTCCATTCTAACAAACTCCTTTTACATTTCAGAAAGCATTTTCTGCGTTTTTTTCACGGCAAGATACGCCTCGTTTGGATCGTTGATCTCTCTCACCGCCGTTTCCATGGGACAAGCACCGTCACCGCGGCGATTGATAATATACGGAACGGTCTGCTTGCATTGGCAAACCACGCCATACTGCAAAAGCACCGCGCGGGCGCCCTCGCTCATCACTTCTCCGTAAACCGATGAAACACCTGCTAAAACAAACAGAAATGCCGTTGCCTTTCCCACCACACGGTCGGCGGCACAAAAGCCGTGAAGATCAAGTCCCTGCTCTAAAAAGTCAAGCATCGGAGCAACACCGCGCTTTTCGCTTCGGTATTGAACCGTTCCTTTTTGAAGAACGCATTTGATATGTTCATCGCATGCAAGCTCGGTCTTCGCTCTTTCCAGATCGGTCAAGTCCTGCATCAATCCACCTCAAACACCTCGGCAACCTTTTTGAGTGCCGTTGTAATCTTGATATGCTGCGGACAGCTTTTCTCGCATTTGCGGCAACGAATACAGTCGGAAGCCTTTCCGTGAGTGTCGGTCAGATTCTCATAGTATTCCTGATGCGTGCCGAAAACCGTGTTCGGTGCGCGCATCTCGGCGTTGTACAATTCAAAAAGCTTTGGAATATCGATCTTTTGCGGACAGCCCTCCACGCAATAGCGGCAGGAGGTACAGCCCACGGCGATATCGGCATAGATCAGCTTGACCGCCTCGGGAAGCACTGCAAGCTCCTCCGCGCTCAGCGGCTCAAACTCTGCCATGTAAGAAATATTATCGGTCAACTGCTGCATATCCGACATTCCGCTGAGCACCATGAAAACGCTCTTTTGAGTTGCGGCAAAGCGGATCGCCCAGGAAGCCACCGACCAATCGGGGTGGATCGACGCAAACAGCGTGCGGACTCGCTCGGGAACGGTTGCAAGCGTTCCTCCCTTGACAGGCTCCATCACGATCACGGGCTTTCCGTGGCGCACACAGGTCTCATAGCACAGGCGCGACTGAATACTTTCGTGATCCCAATCCAAATAGTTAAGCTGGATCTGTACAAAATCGACCTCGGGATGCTCGGAAAGGATCTTATCCAGCACGGCGGCACTATCGTGGAAGGAAAAGCCCATTTTGCGAACCTTTCCCTCTGCCTTCAGGCGGCTGACGTAACCAAAGCTGTCAAAGCGTTGCGCGATCTCGTAGTTTTTCGTATTGAGATTGTGGATCAGATAATAATCAAAGTAATCCACGCCGCATTTTTCCAATTGCTCGGCAAAAATACGTTCCTGGTCGCCCTCATTCTTCAAAAACATACTGGGAAGCTTGGAAGCCAAGCAAAACGAATCTCTCGGATGCCGTGCAACCAATGCTCTCTGTACGATTTTTTCACTTTGAAATTCGTGGTACATATATGCGGTATCAAAATACGTAAATCCCTTCTCTAAGAAAAGATCCACCATTTTGCAGACCTGCTCGAAATCCACCGATTTCGCGTCCTCCCGATCAAGAAGCGGGAGCCGCATCATTCCAAATCCAAGCTTTTTCATCAAAGTCCCCCGATCAGTCATTCTCATCCTTCAGCTGATCCAGGTGGAAGGGTGTGGTCTGGTATACAAAATAGTTGAGCCAGTTGCTGTACAACAGGTTTGCGGAGGATCGCCAGGTTGCGGGCGGCGCCTTGGTGGGATCGTTGTTCGGAAAATAATTGACAGGGATCTCGATCGGCTTGCCTGCATTGACGTCACGCACATATTCCTTGTTCAAGGTTCCCGCATCGTATTCGGGGTGTCCTGTGATAAAGATCTGTCTGCCGTTGCGGGTGGACATTGCAAAAACACCTGCCTCGGGCGAGGATGCCAGAATCTTGATTTCGGGGATTTTTTCAATATCCTCGCGCGCAACTGTTGTATGACGGGAGTGCGGCACCATGAAGATATCGTCAAAGCCGCGGAACAGCATGGATTGCTTATAGTCGGCAATATGCGGGAAAATACCGAACAATTTTTTATCAAGCTGTTGCTTTTGAATGCCGAAATGATAATACAGTCCTGCCTGTGCGCCCCAACAGATATGGAAGGTGCTGTGAACGTGCTTGACACTCCACTTCATGATCGTGCAAAGCTCTTCCCAATATTCAACCTCCTCAAACGGCATGTGCTCGACCGGCGCACCCGTGATGATCATACCGTCAAAGTTCTGATCCTTGATATCGTCAAAGGTGCAGTAGAATGCCAGAAGATGCTCCTCGGGCGTATTCTTGGATTGATGCGACTTGGTGTGCATCAGCGTCAGTTCCACCTGCAGGGGGGTGTTTCCCAAAAGACGCGAAAGCTGTGTTTCGGTGTCGATCTTGGTGGGCATCAGATTGAGAAGCAAGATCCGCAGGGGGCGGATATCCTGCGATACCGCCCGTGTTTCGGACATCACGAAAATATTTTCCTCCGCCAGCGTTTTTGCGGCGGGCAGTTCATTCGGAATTTTGATTGGCATAGTCAGTCACCATTCCTTTCTGTCAAAAATGATACTTAAAAATTATACTTGTTCAAGTGCCTGTGCAAGATCGGCGATCAGATCCTCGGCATTTTCAAGACCGCAGGAAAGACGAACGAGATCTCCCGATACACCTGCGGCGATCAGCTCCTCATCGTTCATCTGACGGTGGGTTGCACTTGCGGGATGCAGGCAGCAGGTGCGCGCATCGGCAACGTGGGTTTCGATTGCGGCAAGCTTGAGATGCTTCATAAACTTCTCCGCCGCCTGTCTTCCGCCGCGAACACCGAAGCTTACAACACCGCAGCTGCCATTGGGCAGATATTTCTTTGCCAGCTCATGATAGGGACTGGACTCCAGGTCTGCATAAGTCACCCAAGTGATCTTTTCGTGCGATTCCAAAAACTTTGCAACTGCCAAAGCGTTCTCGCAGTGACGTGCCACACGAACGTGCAGGCTTTCCAGTCCCAGATTGAGCAGGAATGCGCTCTGAGGTGCGGGCGTAGAACCGAAATCACGCATCAGCTGGGCGGTCGCCTTGTAAATATAGGCGCCCTTTCCGAACTTCTCGGCATAAACGATACCGTGGTAGCTGTCGTCGGGCGTGCAGAGTCCGGGGAATTTTTCCTTGTGAGCCAACCAATCAAAGTTGCCCGAATCAACAATACAGCCGCCTACAGCCGCGCCGTGACCGTCCATATACTTGGTGGTAGAGTGCGTTACGATATCGGCACCCCACTCAAAGGGACGGCAGTTAATGGGCGTTGCAAAGGTGTTATCGATGATCAGCGGAACCTCGTGTGCGTGAGCCGCTTTTGCAAATTTTTCGATATCCAGCACGGTCAGCGCGGGATTTGCAATGGTCTCACCGAACACCGCCTTGGTGTTGGGACGGAATGCGGCATTCAACTCCTCCTCGGTGCAATCGGGAGATACAAAGGTAAACTCAACGCCCATTTTCTTCATGGTAACGGCAAAGAGGTTGAAGGTGCCGCCATAAATGGTGGAGGACGCTACGACGTGGTCACCGCAATTGGCAATATTGAACACGGCATAGAAGTTTGCCGCCTGACCGGACGAGGTCAGCATTGCGGCAAAGCCGCCTTCCATCTCACAGATCTTTGCCGCTACAGCATCACAGGTGGGATTCTGCAGGCGCGAATAGAAGTAGCCCGAAGCCTCCAGGTCAAACAGCTTACCCATATCCTCACTGGTAGCATATTTGAAGGTGGTGCTTTGAATGATCGGGATCTGACGGGGTTCACCGTTTCCGGGCGTGTAGCCGCCCTGAACGCATTTGGTTTCAATTTTATAATTGCTCATGATTTTATCCTCTTTTTGTTTTATAGATTTTATCAAAGCAGATCGGCGATATCGTAGATCAGACGCTCGGTCTTTTCCCAGCCAAGGCAGGGGTCAGTGATCGATTTACCGTATACGTCGTCGGCAGAGATCTTCTGACAGCCGTCCTCGATATAGCTCTCGATCATAAAGCCCTTGACCAAGGAGCGGATCTCGGCGGAAGAACGGCAGCTATAAAGAACATCCTTTGCGATTCTGGGCTGCTCCAGATACTTCTTACCCGAGTTTGCGTGGTTGGTATCCACGATCACGGCGGGGTTGGCAAGTCCGCTCTTTTCATACGCATTGTGCAGACCGATCAGATCCTCAAAATGGTAATTGGGGAGCGACTGTCCGTGTGCATTGACATAGCCGCGCAGGATGGCGTGTGCATAGGGGTTCCCCATGCTCTTGACCTCCCAGCCGCGGTACAGGAAGGTGTGCGAATGCTGTGCGGCGGTGATCGAGTTCATCATAACCGTAATATCTCCGCTCGTGGGGTTCTTCATACCAACAGGCAGATCCAATCCGCTGGCGGTCAGGCGATGCTGCTGGTTCTCCACCGAACGCGCACCAACGGCACAGTACACCAGAATATCGGACAGATAACGGTGGTTCTCGGGATACAGCATCTCATCGGCACAGCCGAATTCGGTTTCGGCAAGCGCGCGCAGATGCAGCTTACGAATGGAAATGATCCCCTTAAGCAAGTCGGGATCGGTGTTGGGATCGGGCTGGTGAAGCATTCCCTTATATCCGTCACCCGTGGTACGGGGCTTGTTGGTATAGATACGCGGTACGATCAGAAGCTTGTCGGCTACCTTTTCCTGTACGCCGCGCAAGCGGTAAATGTAATCCAGCACCGCATCCTCGCGGTCGGCAGAGCAAGGACCGATGACCAAAACCATACGGTCGGACTTGCCCGAGAAAATATCCTTCAGATCCTTGATACAAGCTTCACGGCGAGCCGCCATTTCGGGCGTGATCGGGAATTCCGATTTGATATCCTGCGGAATCGGAAGCTTGCGGAAAAACTGCATATTCATGTCTATTTACATCCTTTCAACGGTTTTGTTTATGTTTTTTGTGTTGGTTTGTCAAACAACGCACGGCGCGAAGTGGAGGTGCGCATCATCTCACGCATTCCCTCTCGGTCACCCGTGATCAGCATTTCGCGCAAGCGGTCAAATTCCTTGGAAAAGGCATCCATCTGATCCAGCAGCGCATCCTTGTTCCACAAAAACAATTCTGACCACATCTCATCGTTGATCTTTGCGATTCGCGTCAGATCACGGAAGGAGTCACCCGTGTATTTTTCCAGCGAGGGAGATTGATTGCAGGTCATCAGCACAACGGCGATACAGTGCGTGAGCTGTGACAGAAAGGCGATCATTTCATCATGTGCCTCGGGGGACAGCTCGCTGATCCGCGCAAACCCTAACAGCTCACCAAGCTCACGGCAGGTCTCGATCGCTTCTTTTGTGTTTTTCTCGGTTGGCGTGATGATAAAGTTTGCACCTTGGAAGACGCGGTCGTCACTGTATTCCACGCCGCTTCTCTCACGTCCTGCCATCGGGTGTGCGGCGATAAATTCAACTTCGGAGCGCAAAAATCCCTGCACCTCGGCAACAACGCCTCCCTTGACACCGGTCACGTCGGTGATCAACGCGCCCGATTTCAAAAGATGCTGGTTCGTTCGAACCCAATCGATAAAAATGTGAGGATACAGTGCACAAATCACCAGATCTGCGTTTCCGATGAGGTCGGGATCGATCTCGGTGGTACCGTAATCGATGATCCCCTCTTTTTTGGCATATTCAATGTCCTGTTCGTTTTTGGTAATGCAACGAACCGTAAAGCCTTTCTTTTTCAAGGCTCTTGCATAACCGCCGCCGATCACGCCAAGACCGACGATCAGTATATTGGTATTCGGGGTAAGTTTCATTTTCGTTTCAAGTCCTTTTGGGGTTAGTTGATTTGCACTTGAATTCCAAGTGCGCTGATTTTTTCAAAAAAGTCGGGAAAGCTTTTGGCTACAGCCTCGGCACCCTCGATCGTGCCTCCGCAGCATGAAGCCAAGATCGCCATCGACATGACAATGCGGTGGTCGTTGTGACCGTACAGCGGCTCGGTCGGCGCGTGCAGTTCGTTCTTGTGTACCGTTACGCTGTTCTCCTCGATATCAAGCTTGGCACCGAACTTTTCCAGCTCCGCTTTCATACAGGCAACACGGTCGCTTTCCTTGATGCGAAGCCGATGCGTATCGGTAAAGGTCGCACCATTCAGGGCTGCCGCCAATGTAAACAGGATCGGCCCCAGATCGGGACAATCGGCGATCGAGATCGTTGGAGCTCCCTTTTGCAATGCCCGAAAGTGTTTTTTATACACGCGGTCTCCCTGCAGACTGTTTTCCTGCAAGCCGGTTACCAGAACGTCTCCGTTCAGAAGCGCAAAGGCATCCAAAAAAGCGGCATTGGAATAGTCCCCCTCCACGGCAGTATCGGTTGCGCGGTATTGTCCATTTCCCGTGACCGTCAGAGTACAGTCATCCTTCCATCCCGCGTCGATCCCGAAGGTATGCAATGCGGATAGCGTCAGAGCGATGTAAGAACGGCTCTCTACGGGCGGTATCAGGCGGATCTCGCTATTTCCGTTCGTCAACGGAAGCGCAAACAACAATCCGCTGATAAATTGGCTGCTGACATTACCGGGGAGCGTATAGATTCCTGAAGAAAGAGGCCCCTTTACGGTGATCCCATGCTCGGTTTGCTCAAAGAACAAGCCCTCCTCACGGCAAAGTGTTTCAAAAATGCCCATCGGGCGTTTGAGGAGCGGTGGTGCGCCTCTCAGAACAGTCTCCTTGCCCGACAAAAGTGCGATTGGAACGAGAAAACGAAGCGTACTTCCGCTTTCTCTGCAAAAAAGTGCTTGTTTTGGGGTTGCCGCGGTGACATCGGTGCCAACGACCGTGACAGTGTCGCCGTCCACGGTGCATTTTGCCCCCAGAGCCGTCAGGCAATCGATGGTTGCCAGCACGTCCTCACAGTGCGAAATGCCGCGGATCACGCTCTCTCCCTTGGAAAGTCCCGCCGAGATCAAAAGGCGGTGCGCCATGCTTTTGGAAGGCGGCGCCGAGATCTGTCCTGCGGCTTTGGAGGGTATAACGGTTACCTGCATCGTACTGTCATCTCCCCCCCTCGCACAGCAAGACAATGCTCGTGCAGTGCGTCTATCGCTTCCGTGTATCCCTTTGTGCCGTGTCCCGTGATGGTTTTGATACAGGCGGCGCGGATATAGCTGACCTGTCGGAAGTCCTCGCGCTCCTCCACCTTGGAAATGTGGATCTCCACCGTGGGAAGCGAGGTAGACTTTACAGCATCCAGAATGGCAATGCTGGTGTGCGTATAGGCACCCGGGTTGATCACGATTCCGTCGGCTCCTTCAAAATAAGCCTCCTGGATCCAGTCCACAAGATCTCCCTCGTGATTGCTTTGGCGGCAAACCGCTTCAATGCCCTTTTGCTTGCAATGATCCCCGATCATCGCGATCAGATCGTTGTATGTGGTCGTTCCGTAATGTCCCGGCTCGCGTATGCCGAGCATATTCAGATTCGGCCCGTTCAAAATATAAAATTTCAATGTGATAGAAACTCCTTTTCAATGATTTTCGCAACAAGCGAAGCCTCCCCTTCCACAGGGATCCGAACATCCGATACATCGCAATATCGATGGTATCGCTCCTCGAATCGCTTGCGGATCGCCTCGGTAGACGATGCCAGAGGTCTGTCCTCGGTCGGTAATAATTGTTCCAGAGGTCTGTCGATAAAATATAGTCTTCCGTTACGGCGAAGCGCGTTGACGTTTTCATCACGCAGGATCGCACCGCCGCCCGTAGCGATCACCAAAGAGTTCCGTTGCGCAACCTGCTCCTTCAAGACCTTCGTTTCCAGATCGCGGAAGCCCTGCTCTCCGCTCTCGTCAAAGATCTCGGGAATCGACTTTCCCGCGGCTTTGACGATCTCCTCGTCCAAGTCACACACCTCTCGCCCAAGACATTGTGCAAGAAGCTTGCCAACCGTGCTTTTTCCGCACGCGGGCATGCCGACGAGAACGATGTTTTCCTTTTGAGAACGGATCTTTTGATAAATCCTTTCTGCCGTTCCCTCGGGGTAGCTTGTATTCAAAAAGATCTCGGATGCGCGTACTGCCTGTGCCACCAGCATGAAAAGTCCTCCCGTTGCGGGAATTCCTCTCTTCTTGGCATCCAGAACGATTTGCGGGCGCAAGGGATTGTAGACCGCATCGATCACACCCTCAAGGTTTGAAAATGCCGCAATATCCACCGCTGTCCCATCGGGGCGCGGATACATTCCGCAGGGGGTGGTATTGATGATGACCGCAGTATCGGAATGCTTTGTCTTCAGTTCTTCATAAGAAATGCTGTTGCCCTTTGGTGTGCGGCTGACCACAAGGATCGTTTTAGCCCCCAAGCTTTTGGCAACCACACAAGCCGTACGCGAGGTTCCTCCCGTTCCAAGCACGGCAACCTTTTTGCCGCCAAGCGAGAGTCCCATGCGCTCGATCATCGATTTCATTCCGTAAAAATCGGTGTTATAACCGTATAGCTTCCCGTCGCGGTTAACAACGGTATTGACAGCGCCGATCTCTCGCGCCGCCTCATCTATCTCGTAAAGATACGGGATCACGGTCTCCTTATAAGGAATGGTCACGTTGATACCGCAAAATTCCTTTTTCTGCATAAATTCGCCCACCTTGTCGGGCGGAAGCTCACACAGCTCGTATCGATACTCTGCCAATTCTCCGTGAATCTCTTTTGAAAAGCTGTGTCCCAATTTTTCTGCGATACAACCGTATTGCATAACCGTATCCTCCTTATTGTCGTTCGGTATCGTTTTTTCGTTTTTAATCAGTCGGCATCGGGAAAATCGGTGCCGAAGCGCTGTGCCAACAGATCCCACAGCACCAGTGCCGTGATACTGTCTACTACCACTCGCGCGCGATGAATGATCGCAGGATCGTGGCGCCCCTTGAGAAGGAGCGTTTCATTTTGCATGGTGGCAAGATCCACGCTGTCCTGTTCCTTGAAGATCGAAGGTGTGGGCTTGATCACAGAGCGGAACAAGATCGGCATTCCGTTGGTGATTCCGCCGTTGATTCCGCCGTTGTGATTGGTGGTGGTGACCACCTTTCCGCCAACGGTGCGCAAGCCGTCGTTTGCCTCACTTCCCCGCATGGATGCAAATCCAAAGCCCTCGCCGAATTCAACCCCCTTTACGGCGGGAATTCCGAACAAGGCATGGGAAAGCATACTTTCAACCGTGTCAAACCACGGCTCTCCAACGCCTGCGGGCATACCGATCACAGCGGTCTCCAGCACACCGCCCACGCTGTCACCCTCTCTTGCAGCATCCTCGATCTCCCGTTGCATAGCGTCTGCCGCCGTGGGATTCAAGGCTGGAAACAAGGTGTCACTCAGTTGTTCAATATCAGCCTCCAGGTTTCCAAAGGGACGGTCGGCAACACCTGCCAACGAGGAAATATGTGTTCCCAGCATGATGCCGTTCTTGCGAAGCATTGAAATGGCAATGGCACCTGCGGCAACCAAGGGAGCTGTCAGTCTTCCCGAAAAATGTCCGCCACCGCGGTAATCCTGATATCCGTGATATTTGCACTCCGCCGTATAATCGGCGTGTCCCGGACGCGGAAGTCCCTTGGTATAATCCTTACTTCTTGTGTTGGTATTGGGGATCAGGATGCAGATCGGTGTTCCCGTGGTCCGTCCCTCAAACACACCGCTGACGATGCGGAATTCGTCCTGCTCCACGCGTGCCGTGGAGATCTTTCCGTGCGGACGGCGCAACGAGAGCTGATGGGAAATAAAATCCTCATCGATCAGAAGTCCCGGAGCTACGCCATCCAGCACCGCGCCGATCTCGCTTCCGTGGCTTTCCCCGAACAGAGTAACGCTCACGCTGTTTCCAAAGCTGTTTTTCATGTTGGCTCTCCCCTCTTATTGCATAATCTTACGCATTTCGTTTTTCCAATCCTCGGTGAGCATCCGACGGATCTCAAAGCTGCCCACCCGAGGAACATATACCACCGAGATCGAATCTCCCGCGCACTTTTTATCGTGAGATGCCGCATCCAGCACGTCCTCGATGGAATCGGTGATCTTCGTGGGCAGTGAGAGCATCTCCAGAACCTTTACCAGTCTCTCGCGCACCGATGCGTCACACATTGGGATCATGCCAAGCGACACGCATTCGCCGTGATAAAGTCCGTTTTTCTCATTTTGCGCCTCGACGCCGTGTCCCAGTGTATGTCCGAAATTGAGAATACGGCGAAGTCCCGATTCCTTCTCGTCCTGTTCAACGACCGCTTTTTTGATGCGAAGCGAGCGCTCGATCACGGTATCGATCTCGTCCAAAGCCTTGCCCGATTCAAACAGCTCAAACAAGACGGCATCGCTTGTGAGCGACATTTTCACCGCCTCGGAAAGTCCGTTGGAGATCTGCCGCGGCGGCAGGGTGGAAAGCACTTCGGGATCGATCAGAACCGCCTTGGGCTGATAAAAGGCACCCACGATATTCTTAACGTGGTCTAAGTTAATGGCTACCTTGCCGCCGATCGAGGAATCCACCTGTGACAGAACCGTTGTAGGACAGTTGTAAAAATCGATGCCTCTCATATACGATGCTGCGGCAAAGCCCGCAAGGTCGCCGACCACACCGCCGCCGACCGCCACAACGCAATCGGTTCGGGTAAAATGATGCTCCATAAGAGTACGGCAAAGACGCTCCAGCATGGCAAAGCTTTTGCTCTCCTCTCCCGTGGGAACCGTTTCGATCACGGGATCCTTGCACTGTGCGGCAATCGTATTGGCATATTGCGCGGGAACACCCGTGTCGGTCACGATCAAAACACGGCGATCCAGCTTCAGGTATTGTGCGGCGCGGTTCAAAGCACCGCGCTCTAAAATGATATCATAGCCGTTTTGCGGCAAATCAAGATGTAAAATCATAGCTTCTCTCCTCATGCAAGCACGTAACTGCCAACAACCTTCAATCGGTCACAGTATGCGCCAAGCTCCTTCAGCATTGCCTGTCCCTTTTCGGAATGGATGCTTCCCTCTGCCTCGATGTAGAAATAATACTGCCACAAAAGCTCCTTCATCGGACGGCTGCGCAGATTTCCCATGTTAAAGCCGTACTGACCGATGATATCGATCGCTTTTGCAAGCGCGCCTGCCTCATTCTTTACGGTGAACACCAGAATAAAATGTTCACCCATACGAACACCCGCGCGCAGATTCTCGGAACGGGAAAAGACCGCAAAGCGCGTTGTATTGGTTCGGCTGGCGTTGACATTGCGCTCCAGAACCTCAAGCCCGAATACCTCCGCAGCCTCCTCGCTGGCGATGGCGGCGATCGAAGCATCCCCCGTTTCGCTCACCAGCTTTGCCGCCAGTGCCGTGTTGAGATACTCCTGCTGTTGCCAGCCGTTCGTGCGAATGTATTCCCCGCACTGTCCCAATGCCTGCGGATGGCTGATCACGGTCTTGATCTCTTTTTTGGCAGTTCCCGGAAGCACCAGAAGGTCGTGTGAGATCGCCAGATCGTAAACGGCGTTGATATAAAGATTTCCCGAGAACATTAGGTCGGTCACCTGTCCGACCTCTCCGTTTGAGCTGTTTTCGATCGGTAAAACCACCGCGTCACATTCGCCCGCCTCAACCGCACGGTAAGCATCCGTAAAATTCCCGAACGCCACACGCTCTGCCGTGGGAAACAGCTTTCCCGTAGCGATATGTGCATAAGCGCCCTCGGTACCAGAATAGGCAACCTTCATTCCCTGTAGCAAGCGATGCTGATATCCGCGCGACAGTGCCATATTGTTGCGGATAAAATTAACGTAATAAGCGCGAAGCTCATCGTCCTCCACGCGGGATGCTCCGTTGCGGATCACCTGTTCCTCCCGTGCCTCGTCCAGCACCGGAAGTCCGTGCATTTTTTTATGCTCGGCAACCATTGCCACCGCCTCCATGCGGCGCACAAACAGCCGCGCCATTTTGTCATCCACCTCGTTAATGATCTGTCTTGCTTCATCCAATAAACTCATGTTCGTTTCCTCTTTTTTCGGTATCGTACACGCGCACGAGCGCGCATAAAAATCAATATAGATTATATTATAAAACATTATATACAAAAAGTCAAGCGGTAGCTCGAAAAAAATATCCGCAGAAACGCTTTTTGCGCAAAAAAGGGGCAGAGTCATTTAGATGCAGAAGACGTGATTTGCCGCTCGTCGCCGTACAAAGGTACGGCAGAGAGGCAAAGCGCGGCTAAAAAGCCACATAAAACGAGGAAATCCGCCGATTTTTTGTCGGCGGATTTCAACATTCTAAGAAAAAATTTTAAAAATCAGTTGTTTTTTAGTTGTTTTTCTTCTTCCTACTCCGTGGCTTTTGTTCTGCGCTGAATGAATCAGCCCCTTTTCTATTTGCTCAGGACTTATCCTTCTCCAGCCACCGACGAAGATACTGTCCCGTATAGGATTCCGAAACCGTGGCAAGCTGCTCGGGGGTTCCCGCCGCCACCAGCGTTCCGCCGCCGTCACCGCCCTCGGGACCAAGATCGATCAGCCAGTCAGCACACTTGATCACGTCAAGGTTATGCTCGATCACAAGCACAGTATTTCCCGTGTCACACAGGCGTTGCAATACCTCCAAAAGCTTTGCAACATCGGCACTGTGAAGTCCTGTGGTCGGCTCGTCAAGGATATAGATCGTGCGTCCCGTAGCGCGGCGCGCAAGCTCGGTTGCCAGCTTCACGCGCTGTGCCTCACCGCCCGAAAGCGTGGTGGACGACTGTCCGATCTTCACATACCCAAGGCCCACGTCGTAAAGCGTTTGAAGCTTTCTTTGAATGGCAGGCAGACCGTCAAAGAAGGAAAGCCCCTCCTCCACCGTCATATCCAGAACCTCAAAAATATTCTTGCCCTTATAGTGAACATCCAGCGTGTCGCGGTTGTAGCGTTTTCCCTTACAAACGTCACAGGTCACGTAAACGTCGGGCAAAAAGTGCATTTCGATACACTTCACGCCGTCGCCCTCGCAGGCTTCACACCGACCTCCCTTGACGTTAAAGGAAAAGCGTCCCGGCTTGAACCCCTTGGCTTTTGCATCCTTGGTTTGCGCGAACAGATCGCGGATATCCGAGAAAAGTCCCGTATAGGTTGCGGGATTGGAGCGCGGAGTCCGTCCGATGGGGCTTTGATCGATGTTGATGACCTTATCCAGATGCTCGATCCCCTCGATCCTGTCGTGCTTTCCCGCAAAGGTAATGGCACGGTTCAATTTATCCGCGAGAACGGGATACAAAATGCCGTTGACCAGCGAGGATTTTCCCGATCCCGAAACACCCGTTACGCACACGAAGCTGCCAAGCGGAATGTCGATATTCAGATTCTTCAAATTGTTGTGACGTGCGCCAAAAACACGCAAGAGCTGACCGTTTCCGCCACGTCTTGTGTTTGGAACGGCGATACGGCTTCTGCCCGAAAGATACGCACCCGTGATCGAATCGGGATGCGCCATGATCTCGGCAGGCGTACCTGCGGCAACCACCTGTCCTCCGTGGATGCCCGCGCCGGGGCCGATGTCGATGATATAATCGGCATTTTCCATCGTTTCCTCGTCATGCTCGACTACGATCACGGTGTTTCCGAGATCGCGCAGGCGTTTGAGCGTTCCGATCAGCTTGGAGTTGTCACGCTGATGCAAGCCGATGCTCGGCTCGTCCAGAATATACAGCACGCCAACCAAAGAGGAGCCGATCTGCGTGGCAAGACGGATGCGTTGTGCCTCACCGCCCGAAAGCGTTCCCGCCTTACGGGACAGCGTGAGATAATTCAAGCCCACGCTAACAAGGAAGCTCAGGCGTGCGCGGATCTACTTTAAGATCTCGGCGGCAATGGTCTGCTCGGTCTCGGTCAAAGACAAGGAATTGATGAATTTTAAGGCATTTTCTACGGAAAGTGCACAGAAATCGTGGATATTCAAGCCGCCAACGGTAACCGCCAAGGGGCCCGGTGCCAACCGTTTTCCGTTGCATTCGGGACAAGGGGCTTCCTCCACAAACTGATCGTAATAATCGTTCCCCATCATCTGCATACGGTTCTCGATCATCTTTACAAGTCCCTCGAATCTGACTTTCTGATGATGCTCTTCCTTGGCGTACCAACGGTGGATATCGTAGATCTCATTGCCTGTTCCGTACAGGAGCATATTGTACTGATCCTCGGTAAATTCCGAGACGGGGGTGCTCAGATCAAATCCGAATCGCTCCCCTACCGCCGCAAACAAGGGGCCGTTCCAGCTCTCCTCCTCCAGCGTTTTGAAGCCGTTGACATTGATCGCTCCTTGATTGAGTGCCAAAAGTCGGTTGGGGATCAGTCGGTCGGGAGCGATACGGCGCAAATCCCCGATGCCCGCACAGTGCGCACAGGCTCCGGCAGGGTTGTTAAAGGAAAACATACGGGGCTCCAGCTCGCCAAACGAGATGTTATGTTCCTCGCAGGCATAGTTCTGGGAGAACTCATATTCCTCCCCCTCGCCCTCGCGCGGAACGGTGCAGATCAACAGATGTCCGTCGGCTGCACTGAGTGCATTTTCCACCGAATCGGAAAGACGGCCCTCGATGCCCTCTCGCATCACAAGACGGTCAACCACGATCTCGATGCTGTGCTTTTTGTTTTTGTCCAGCTTGATCTCCTCGGACAGATCATACATGTTTCCGTCCACGCGAACACGCACATAGCCGCTCTTCTTGGCATCGGAAAAGACCTTTTCGTGCATACCCTTTTGCGCACGGACAACAGGAGCCAGCACCATAAAGCGTTCTCCCTCGGGGAACGCCATAATGCGGTCGATGATCTGGTCAACCGTTTGCTGACGGATCTCTTTTCCGCAAATGGGACAGTGCGGGACACCGATCCGCGCATACATCAGACGCAGATAGTCGTAGATCTCGGTCACGGTACCTACGGTCGAACGCGGATTTTTCGAGGTGGTCTTCTGGTCGATGGAGATCGCGGGAGAAAGCCCCTCGATCGAATCGATATCGGGCTTGTCCAGCTGTCCCAAAAACATACGCGCATACGACGAAAGCGACTCTACAAAGCGTCGGTGTCCCTCGGCGTATACGGTATCAAACGCCAGCGACGATTTACCCGAGCCCGAGAGTCCAGTCAGAATAACGAGCTTGTCGCGCGGAATGTTAACATCAATATTTTTCAGGTTATGCACCCGCACACCGCGGATGGAAATTTGGTTTGGCATAAAAGAACTCCTGTTCTGCAAAAATCAATCTTGGATACGATAAAAGTAAAACTCAGGTTTCCTGTGCTGATAAATCATCTGCGTGGGGATCTGCGCTTGGAGCTTGTATCGGAGCCACCATCTCCCCTGAGTCGGCTGATCTCGTCCCGCAGGAATGCTGCCTGCTCGAATTCCAGCTTTTGTGCGGCACGCTTCATTTCGGTCGTCAGCTCGGCAATCAGCTTTTCGCGCTCAGACTTGCTCAATTTGCGCTCCGTTGTTGCTTTTCCGCGGCGTTTTCCGTCTTTTTCCTCGGTGGTTCCCACTTCAATGATGTCACGGATGCCCTTGACAACGGTCTTGGGAATGATGCCGTTTGCTTGGTTATAAGCATCCTGGATCGCGCGGCGGCGATTGGTCTCGTCGATAGCGGCTTTCATGGAAGCGGTCACCGAATCGGCGTACATGATGACCTTTCCTCCTGCATTTCGGGCAGCTCGTCCAACGGTCTGGATCAGCGAGCGCGTTGCACGGAGAAAGCCCTCCTTATCGGCATCCAGAATCGCCACCAGCGACACCTCGGGGATATCCAAGCCCTCGCGGAGCAGGTTGATGCCCACCAGCACGTCAAAAACACCCATTCGCAGATCGCGGATGATCTCCATGCGCTCGATGGTCTCAACGTTAAAGTGGATATAGCGCACACGGATATCGTTGTTTTCAAAATATTCGGTCAGATCCTCTGCCATTTTCTTGGTCAGCGTAGTCACCAAAACACGCTCGTTTTTGGCGGCACGCATACGGATCTCGCCCATCAGATCATCCACCTGTCCCTCGATCGGGCGAACCTCGATCTCGGGATCCAGAAGTCCCGTGGGACGGATGATCTGCTCGACCACGCCCGTGGAATGCTCGTTTTCGTAATCCCCCGGCGTTGCACTGACAAAAACCGCCTGGTGGATGCTTTGCTCAAATTCTTCAAAAAACAGAGGACGGTTATCATAAGCGGACGGCAAGCGGAAGCCGTAGTCCACCAGATTTTTCTTTCTTGCAGTGTCTCCTCCGCTCATACCGCGCACCTGCGGTACCGTGACGTGCGATTCGTCAATAAACATCACGTAATCCTCGGGGAAATAATCCAGAAGCGTGAAGGGCGTAGATCCTGCGGGTCTGCCCGCCAATACGCGCGAATAATTCTCCACGCCCGAGCAAAAGCCGATCTCACGCAGCATTTCCAGATCGTATCTGACGCGCTCACGGATACGTTGGGATTCGATCAGCTTGCCCTCTCGTTCAAACTCGGCAGAGCGCTCGTACATCTCACGCTCGATCTCGGCAAGTGCGGCTTCCCTTTTTTCATCCGACACCGCATAGTGCGTTGCGGGATAGATCGCGGCGTAATTCAAAAGGCGTTTCAGCTCACCCGTTACGATATTGACCTCGGAAATACGGTCGATCTCGTCCCCGAAAAACTCCACGCGCAAAGCACTGTCGTTCATGTTTGCGGGAATGATCTCCACCGTGTCGCCGTTGACGCGGAAGGAATCACGCACCAGGGACAGATCGTTTCGAGTATAGCTGTTTGCCACCAGCTTGCGAATGAAAATATCACGGCTCATCTGAGAGCCGGGACGGATCGCCAGCACAAGTCCCTGATATTCGCTCGGATCTCCCAAAGAATAAATGCAGGAAACCGAGGCGACAATGATAACGTCACGGCGTTCAAACAAGGCACTGGTCGCGCTGTGGCGCAAACGGTCGATCTCCTCGTTGATCAGTGCATCCTTCTCGATATACATATCCTTTCCCGGGATATAAGCCTCGGGCTGGTAGTAATCGTAGTAGGAAACAAAATACTCCACCGCCGCATCGGGAAAAAACTCGCGCATCTCGGAGCATACCTGTGCCGCAAGCGTTTTGTTCGGTTCAAGAATCAAGGTCGGACGGTTGATCCTTTCAATGACGTTTGCCATTGTGAAGGTCTTACCCGATCCCGTAACGCCCAACAGCGTTTGCATCTTCTCACCGCGTTCCAGTCCCGCAACGAGCGACTCGATCGCACTTGGCTGGTCACCCGTTGGGGTATATTCACTTTTCAAGACAAAGGGCTTTGATTCCATAATACCTCCGATGGGTGATTTTCGTTCACTGTTCATTATACCACAACTTTCGCGCTAAGTAAAGATTGATTTGAAAAAACTTGGCATTTAAGAAGTTTTTTTTGCAAACCTATAGAAATTTTAAATAAAGTATGTTATAATGATGATAATTATGTTTAACCCTAAACCCCGAAAGGAAAATGCAATGCCCTCTTATATTGAAAAAGCCGAAGAAATTACCCTGCCCGTGATCGCACTGCGCGGAACCGTGGCATTCCCTGCCATGACCGTCAACTTTGAGGTTGGCAACAACGATGCCACACAGGCAGCAAAGGCGGCAAGCAGCGGTAATTCGTTTATTTTTTTGACATCCTACAATGAAACCACGCAAAAGGAAAATGCGTCGCACCCCTTCCCCTATTTTCACGTGGGAACCGTGGCGAAGATCAAGCAAATGATCCGCACGCCCGAGGGACAAACACGTATCATTGCCGAAGGCTTTATGCGCGCAAATGTTCTGCGCTACCGCAAGACCGAGGAGCGTCTGGAAGCCGACCTGATCTGCAAGACCGTTATCCTGCCCGATAAGGGAGGCGTTCGCGGCGAGGCTTATGTTCACGAGCTGATGAAATCGCTGGAAAGAAACGCCGAGCTGCTGCCCGCAAACAGCGACGATATGATCAACGCCGCACGTTTGTTTGACGATCCCGGTACACTCTCGGATTTCATTGCCGCAAATATCCTGATCCGCAATCTTGACAAGCAAGCCGTGCTGGAGTGCTTTGATCCGATGCGCCGTGCGGAAACGGTGCTGGAGATTCTGGAGGAAGAGGTTGCCGTGATGGAGGAGGAAGCCCTCATCCGCCGCCGTGTCAACGCCCGCATGAACCGCAATCAACGCGAATACTATCTGCGCGAGCAGATCAAGGTGATCCAGGAGGAGCTTGGCGAAGGCAGTGAGGTGGAGGAATTCGCCGCACGCATCCGCGAGGCACAGCTTCCCCGTGAGGTGGAGGAAAAGCTGACCAAGGAAAACGACCGTCTTTCCAAAACACCGTACGGATCCGCCGAATCCACCGTGCTTGCCAATTATCTGGACATTTGTCTGGATATTCCCTGGAATAAGACCACCAAGGACCGCATCAACTGCAATGCCGTACAAAAGGTGCTGGATGCCGATCATTTCGGTCTTGAAAAGGTCAAGGAACGCATCGTGGAATACATCGCCGCAAAGCAGCTCAACCCCGATCTGAAGAATCAGATCCTCTGTCTTGTCGGCCCTCCCGGTGTCGGTAAGACCTCGATTGCTTCGTCGATCGCTCGCGCCATGAACCGCAAATACGTGCGGCTTTCGTTGGGCGGTGTTCGTGACGAGGCAGATATCCGCGGTCACAGAAAGACATACATCGGCGCAATGCCCGGCAGAATCATCAACGCACTGACACAGGCAAAGGTGCGCAATCCTCTGATTCTGTTGGACGAGATCGACAAGCTGACACGCGACAGCCACGGAGACCCGACCTCGGCACTCTTGGAGGTGTTGGACAGCGAACAGAACAAGTCCTTCCGCGATCATTTCGTGGAGCTTCCCTTTGATCTGTCCGACTGTATGTTCATCGCAACCGCAAACTCGCTTGAAAATATTCCGCGCCCCTTGATGGACCGTATGGAAATCATTGAGCTTGGTATCTACACCAAGCGTGAAAAGCTGGCGATCGCCAAGGAGCATCTGATCCCCAAGCAGTACAAGCGTCACGGGCTCAACCGCAGAAAGCTGAAGATCACCGAAAACGCGCTGATCGAGATCATCGATTACTACACACGCGAGGCAGGTGTTCGTAATCTGGAGCGTACGATCGCAACTCTTTGCCGCAAGGCAGGCAAAAAGCTGCTTGCCGAGGAGCAAAAGCAGATCGTCATCGATTCCGCCGACATCAAGGACTATCTCGGCGCGCGCAAGCTGCTTCCCGAAACGGTATCCGAGGAGGACGAGGTTGGCTGTGTCAACGGTCTTGCATACACCGAGCTTGGCGGAAGCCTTTTGAAGGTGGAGGTTGCCGTGCTGGAGGGTACGGGTAAGATCGAAACCACCGGCTCTCTTGGTGACGTGATGAAGGAATCGGCACAGATCGCCGTCAGCTTCGTCCGTTCGATTTCCGCCGAATACGGTATTCCCGCCGATTTCTATAAAACCAAGGATATTCACATCCACTTCCCCGAAGGTGCAGTCCCGAAGGACGGTCCCTCCGCAGGTGTAACGATGGTAACGGCTCTTGTCAGTGCGCTGACAGGCAGAGCAGTTCGCCGCGACATTGCCATGACGGGTGAGATCAGTCTGCGCGGCAACGTGCTTGCCATCGGCGGATTGAAGGAAAAAACCATGGCGGCATACAACGCAAAGGTGACAACCGTTCTGATCCCCCACGATAATCTGCGCGATTTGGAGGAAATCGATTCCCTCGCACGCGAAAATCTGCATTTCATTCCCTGCAAAAAGGCGAGCGAAGTGCTGGCAAACGCATTGATCCCGTCCGCCGTACACGCTTGCGAAACCAAAAAGAAGGAAGATGCGTCGGCACAGTACATCCCTGCGGGAATCACGAATACAGCAGGCATCCGCCTGACCGAAAAATGATATTGAAAGGAGCACCGGACAATGTCGCTCAATCTCAACCGCGTTGATCTTCGCATCAGCGCAGGACTTATCAAGCAGTTCCCCACCGATCCCGTTCCGCAGATCGTTTTTTCGGGACGCTCCAACGTGGGAAAAAGCTCGTTGATCAATTCGCTTCTGGGCAGAAAATCGCTGGCACGTGTCAGCTCTGCACCCGGAAAGACCATTACCATCAACTTTTATGACGTTGACAAGCAGCTCTTTTTGGTAGACCTTCCCGGCTACGGCTTTGCAAAGCGCAAGCCCGAGGACAAGGAAAAATGGTCGGCTCTCACCGACGGATATTTTACGCAAAATCCCAATCTCGACCGCATTTCCTTGGTGGTACAACTGATTGACAGCCGCATAGGTCCCACCGCCGACGATGAAATGATGCTGAACTATCTGCGAGAGGCAGAGCTTCCCTTTATCGTGGTGGCAACCAAGAGCGATAAGCTCAATGCCACCGAACGAAAAAAATCGGCTGAGCTGCTGCACAGCCACCCCGATATTCCCGCAGACACGCCGATCGTCTTTTATTCGGCACTCAAGGGTGAGGGCAAAAACGACCTTTGGAGATTGCTTTCCGAGTATACCCGCATCAAGCTGTAAGGTTACCAAGAAAGGATATCTTTATGTTACTGTCTATGCTGACGGGCGGAAGCATTCAGGACACCGTCATCTCCCTGCTTCTATCCCTTCCCATCATCATTTTGGCACTCACGATCCACGAGACCGCACACGGATACGCCGCATGGAAATGCGGAGATCCTACCGCCTATAATCTCGGGCGCCTCTCGCTCAATCCCATCAAGCATCTTGATCTGATCGGTACGCTTTGTATGCTGCTCGTTGGATTTGGCTGGGCAAAGCCTGTTCCGATCAATACGCGCTATTTCCGCAACCCCAAGCGCGATATGGCGATCACTGCCGCCGCAGGCCCTCTTTCCAATCTTCTGTTAGGTGCCTTTTTCGCGGTGCTGTTCGGCATCCTTGAAGCGTTTTACATTGAGCAAAACTATTTATGCTTTCTCCAAGCGGAAGGAAGCTCTGAATTGCTGTGCAACATATTCTATTGGGCCGCTACGCTCTGCATGATCGGTGCCTTGGTGAACTTCACCTTTGCATTCTTCAATCTGATCCCCATCCCGCCGTTTGACGGCTCACGGATCTTCTTTGCGTTTCTGCCCACAAAGGCTTATTTTGCCATTATGCGCTATGAGCGGCAGATCATGTACGGACTTCTGATCGCACTGATGGCTTGCTCAATCTTCTTTGATTTTTCTCCCACGGCATGGTTAGCAGAACAGCTCACCGATCTGATCTCCCACCCCTTCCGTAACATTTTCTTGAAGCAGGTGCTTCTTCCCGAATTTTTTGCTTGACCTCTAATAAACCGACAGAAAGGAATTCCCCGACCGATGGAAACCCTCACCTACCGAATCGAGCAATTTGAAGGCCCTCTTGACCTTCTTCTGACCTTGATTCAAAAAAATAAAATGAATATCGAGGACATTCCCATAGCCGAGATCTGCGACCAATACTTAGAATATATCGCGGCGGCGCAGAGCATGGATATGGAGCTGGCGGGCGAATTCATCGTCATGGCAAGCGAATTGATACGGATCAAGAGCAGTATGCTCCTGCCGCGTCTGCAGCCCGATGAAAAGGATCCCCGAGCAGAGCTTGCCGATGCCCTCTTGCGTTATCAGCAGGCAAAGCAAGCCGCACAAAAAATGGCTGCGCTTTACGCGCTGTACAGCGGCAGATTCGTGAAGGACACCGACGAGATCACCGTGGATACCACCTACGTATCCGATCAACAGGTCACCTCTCTGTGTGCCGCCGTTCGCCGTATCATTGCCGCAAACGAAAGCAGACCGAAAGCCGAGAAGCAGGTATTTGCCCCGATGATCGCTAAGCCGATCGTTCCCGTTGAGGTTAAGATCGTGGGAATTTTGCACCACATCAACAAACGCAAAAATCCTTCCATGCAGGATCTGTTATCGGACGCGACCTCACTTCCCGATATGATCGCGATTTTCCTGGGAATTTTGGAATTGATCAAGGTTCGAAAGATTCGGATCGAGGAGGATCCCGATCACTATACCGTTATCCACGGTACCAATACAAAGTTTGTGGTCAACGAGGATCCGAGTCCCGAGGACGGCGAGAAAAAGCCACGTGTTTACGATGACAGCGCGCCGATCCCCCTCTCCTCCAAAGCCGAGATGCACCGCGAGCAACGCAGGATCATTCGCGAGCAAAAGCTTGCAGAAAAGAAGCGCTTGCGTGCCGAGGAACGCGCCAGACGCGCCGAGGAGCGCAGACTTGCCAAGGAGGCGCAAAATCTCTCGATCTTTGCAGAGGAGCTTCCTGCCGACGACAGCGATCTGGAGGAAGAAGCACGCGTTGCCGAGCTTCTTGACAACCAACTCTCCGAGAGTGATGAGGATCTTTTGGACGATATCGGCATGGATATGAATGAGATCGTCCGCACCATGACCGAAAAGGCGAAGGAGCTTTCGCCCACCACCGCGGATACGGCGGACGGAAAGGAGTCTTAACCAATGGAAACCAAAAAAACAAATCCGACACCTGTATTGGAGCCGCTGACCACGGCACAAGAGATCGAACAGGCATTGGAGGCTATTTTATTTGCCGCAGGATATCCGATGCGATACGACAAGCTGGCAGAGGTGCTTTGTTTGAGCGTCAAGGATGTGAAAACGATGCTCACACAGATCTCCGAACGCTTCGCCGAGGAGAACACCCATCACGGAATTCAGCTTTTGATGTATCCTACCGCCTGTCAGTTGACCACCAAAGAGCAGTACGCCCCCTACATCCGTGAGGCACTGGGCATCCGCCGCGGCGGAAACCTTTCGGCGTCTTCGATGGAGGTGCTTGCCGTGGTTGCTTACAACCAACCCGTTACCCGTTCCTTCGTCGATCTGGTACGCGGAGTGGACAGCTCGTATGCGGTCAACTCGCTTCTGGACAAGGGACTGATCGAGGCGGCAGGCAGATTGGATGCCCCGGGACGCCCGATGCTGTATGTGACCACCGATAAATTTCTGCGCGTGTTTGGAATCAACTCGCTGGATGAGCTTCCCGCAACCGAAGCACTCAGCGTAGCCGCTGCGCAGGCTGAGAACACCGAGCAATTGGCACTTAAAAACGAGGAGATCACGCCCAAGGATTATGAGGCACCGACCGACACCGAACAGACCGATGTGATCTTTGAAAACGGTGCGGCTCCCGTGGAGGAAAACGCTACATGACAGCTCTTTGGATAGTCCTTGGAGTGCTTTTGGGACTGATCCTTTTGGTTTGTCTTGTATGCTTCTTTGGAAAAGCCCGCGTGCGGATCCGATATGATCGGGAGCTTCGGGTCATCGCGTATATTTTCGGAATCCCCTTCTACTCGATCGGGGAGGATAAGGAACCGAAGCGGAAAAAGAAAAATCTGTCACGGTGCCGCAACCCCGAGCGCGCGTTGCAAAAAGAGCTGAAGAGGCAAAAGAAGGCCATGAAAAAAGCCTATCGAAAAGCACTGAAAAAGAAGAAAAACACAGCGAAGCTGGCACTGGAAAAGAAACGGTTGCGTCAAGACGCCCCCTCGCTCGGTATCAAAGTTGAGCTGGAGATCATTCTGGAGCTTCTGAAAACCTTGCGCGATTACACCAAGGGAAAGATCTTTATTCGGGTCCGTCGGATGAAAATCCGCATTGCCACGGAGGATGCCGCAAAAACAGCGATTCTGTACGGTGCTGTTTTGCAAAGCGCAACCTGTATTCTGGAATTGATCGATCAATACTTTAATCCCATTCACCGAAAAGACGGTGACATGGAGATATTCCCCGATTATCTTGCAACCGCATCCGAAGCAACGATCAATATTGAATGCTCGATGCGCTTGGTACAATTTTTAGACCTACTCATCAACCTGCAAGAAGCGCACGAAACCGCCACTGCAAGAGCGGTGCGGAGGGTTCGCAAAAAAGAACTTGCCGAACAACAGAAAACCACTGAAAAATCATAAATTCTCACAAACGAAAGGAAGACCGTCATGGCACAAGAATCTTCTATCAAGGATATTATCAACAACTCTTTGGAGCAGCTCCGCACTCTTGTGGACGCAAACACCGTTCTTGGATCCCAGATCGTTACGCCAAACGGAACCACCATCATTCCCGTATCAAAGATCTCTATGGGCTTTGCTTCGGGCGGTTTGGATGTTCCCTCTAAGAAAACGACCTCCAAAAGCTTCGGAGGTGGCGGCGGAACCGGCGTTTCGGTAACACCGCTCGGTTTTTTGGTCGTTTCTCCCCAGGGCCACGTTGAAATGCTGGGAATGCCTCAGGAAAAAACGGGAACGCTGGATCAGATCGTCGATCTTCTGGATCGCACCCCCGATCTCATCACCCGACTCAAATCCGCTCTTGCAATCGGAGATGCGGATGAATTTGTTGAGGATGCCGCTAAGACCGAAGCCGAATATGAAGAAAAGCTTCGCAAAATGAATCAGGAAAATAAATAAACAAAGATCCCTGCCGATTCTGACATAACCGACACTCCGGGAAAGTATACTTTATATAAAAGGTATATTTTTCCGGAGGAATTGCTTATGTCAAACCGTCGATCCCCCATTCTCCTTCTTTTGCTGGTTGCCTTGATGCTTCCCTGCTTTTCATTCCACGCCTATGCCGTATCGGGGGAACCCCTGTCGGTGTCAGCACAAAGCGCGGTTCTCATAGAGGCAGGAAGCGGAGCTGTTGTTTATGAAAAGAACGCCGAGACACGGCTTCCCATGGCAAGCACGACGAAGATCATGACCGCCCTCGTTGCCGCCCGCTTAGCCCCGCTTGATACCGAAATTCAAATTGATGCGGGGGCTGTCGGAGTGGAGGGCTCCTCGATCTATTTGTGCGAGGGTGAGATTCTCTCCTTGGAGGAATTGCTGTATGCGTTGCTTCTGGAGTCGGCAAACGATGCCGCAACCGCTATCGCAATCGGTCTTTCGGGCAGCGTGGAAGCCTTTTGCGCGGAAATGAACCGTGAGGCAGAGTCATTAGGTCTTACCGATACGCATTTCGTCAATCCGCACGGCTTGGATCACGGGGAGCATTATACCACGGCACACGAGCTTGCCCTGATCGCACGCGCCCTGTTGGAAAACGAAACGCTTGCCGAGATCGTTTCCACACAGAAAAAAACGGTCACCACCGCCGATCCTGCGCATACGCGCTATCTTGCCAACCACAATCGGCTTTTGCGCATGTACGACGGCTGTATCGGCGTGAAAACGGGATACACCAAACGAAGCGGCAGGTGTCTGGTCTCGGCAGCCGAGAGAGACGGTGTACGGCTGATCGCGGTAACGCTCAACGCCCCAAACGATTGGCAGGATCACTCCGATATGCTTGACTACGGCTTTACGCAATACCGCTCGGTGCTGCTTTGCGATGCCGAGGAATATCGGCTTGAGGTCCCCGTGGTGGGAGGAACGACTGCTTCCCTGACGGTCTGCAACGCGCAAGAATTGCGCGTAACGCTTCCGAATCGGTCGCTCACCGTAAAAACAACAGTGGAGCTTCCCCGCTTTCTGTACGCCCCGATCAAAACGACCGAATCGATCGGAAAAGTGGTGTATTCCGCCGATCTCGATGGAGACGGCACGAAAGAGGTGATCGGAGAGGTTTCCCTGATCGCCTGTCAAACGGTTGAACGGCAAGAGCAAAAAAAGAGCCTTTGGCAAAGGCTGATCGCATTTTTTCAAGAGTTATTTTCATTTTAATTGATCAATGAGGTAAAAACATGGCAGAACCGATACGCCTTCAAAAATTTTTCACAGACAGCGGAGTCCTGTCGCGCCGCGCCGCCGAAGCCGAGATCTTGTCAGGACGTGTTCGCGTGAACGGACAGGTGGCACAGCTTGGCGATAAGGTGGATCCCGAAAGCGATATCGTGGAATACGGCGGCAGGAGAATCTTGCCGCGCAAGGACAAGCCGCACCGCTATATTATGCTCAACAAGCCGCGCGGATACGTGACCACCCTGCAGGACGAAAAAGGAAGAAAAACCGTAACCGAGCTGGTTACCGATGCAAAAACACGTCTTTATCCCGTTGGCCGCTTGGATATGGACTCGGAAGGTCTTTTGCTCCTGACCGACGACGGCGAGTTTGCCAATCATCTGACGCATCCGAGACATGAGATCCCCAAGATCTATCACGTCTCGCTCTCCCCCAATCCCACAAAGGAGCAGATCTCTGCCCTATCCGCACCGATGGTGATCGACGGATATCGGCTGATGCCCGTTAAGGTCAGAAAGCTTGCACCCGACGTGCTGGAAATGACGCTTCACGAGGGCAGAAACCGACAGATCCGCAAAATGTGCGAATCGGTGGAACTAAAGGTGGTTGAGTTGCGCCGCGTTGCGATCGGAAAATTGCGCATCGGTTCGCTGCCGCTTGGGAAATGGAGAGAACTGACACACGAGGAGGTTGCTTACCTCTGTCCTCAGCTTGCAAACAAAAACAATTCAAAATAAACGGCAAAAAGAAGTTCTGTTTAGCGAACTTCTTTTTTCGTTGCATAGCGACCAAAATCTTTGTTCTCTCGGTTTTAAAAATCCCCGTTCG
>JAFTKI010000084.1 GCA_017453335.1 Clostridia bacterium | reverse complement strand
TTCTTACACCAAAATGGTGGAAAATTGGGAATGGACCGAAGCTACGTATATCATGGGCGATGGAACGGTTACCTTGCGCATGTCCGGCGAAAAAGTAGAGTAAATAAACAAAGAATCGGTACGCAGTAGCTGGTTCTCAGAAGGAATTTAGAGGGGCTGCCTCAAATGCTCCAATATTTGCATTTGAGACAGCCCCCTTTCTGTCGGCAGGTATGATTCTATTAAAGAACAATACTACCTATTAGAGTACGTCCTACAGCATCAATGTCATGAAGTTAACGAGGAAGGAGCCTCCCACTTTGGGGGAGGTGGCACGCGATAGCGTGACGGAGAGGGCTTTTGTGAACAAATTTCCCTCTCAGTCGCCTCACGGCGCCAGCTCTCCCGGAAGGAGAGCCTTTCATAATCCCTTAACTTCATGACATTGCCTACAGCATCTGCTCCTTTTTACTTTATAAGATTAACAAATATAGCCTTTATCCATAGCAATCTTTTCTTCTTTGCTTTTTGGATCAAAATCGGGGAAACAAAGCAAATAGTAGTCGCACTCGTCGCAACAACACTCAAAGCTATGCTCTCCATTACCAAGACAAACGGCAGGCTCGCCGGGCGTAAGCTCTACGCCGGTAATATCTGTTACTCTTTTTTGAATATTCATATATCCCCCTAACTGCATATAAAAAAAGGTGCGCAACCGAAGCCACGCACCGAAAAACGCAAACCCCGATTGTCGCCAAACAAATTTAATAGAATCAGAGTATCTCTACCATAACCATTTAAGTGGAATTTACGCTTTTACCAAATTCTAAAAATGATTATGGAGAAAAAAGGGTATAATTATCCCATAAAGAAAAAGATACCGCTAATTCTATTATTAAATTTGTTTGGCACGATTATTATACCACAAATTTCGTGGTTTGTAAACATATTTAGTGTAATTTATCAAATTACTTTTCGGGAGGTAGAAAAAATGCCTCCCTTGTGTAAAGGGAGGTGGCACGGCTTGCCGTGACGGAGGGATTGTAAAAGATTAGTTTAGAGTTAAAGCAATCCCTCACCGCCTACGGCGGAGCTCCCTTTACACAAGGGAGCCTTTGGTTTGTGCGGGTTTTTCGCATAGCAAAATAACCGTAATTTGTTGTAGTCTTTAGTTAATACAGACGAAGTGCTGCATTTGTGTCCACAAACGCAAAAATACGGCATACCTCTTTCAAGATATACCGTATTCTTGCAAAACTGTCTTTTAGAACCAACGGATTTCCGGTGGCGTTTTTCAGTTTTTAAAGCATATAAACCGAATTTGCCTTGATCAGGGTAGGCTCGCCATCGATCTTTACGTACAAGTCGATCGGAGAATCGTTTTTGATCTCGTTCTCGGTGATCACAAGTGCCTTGACAGCATCCTCATAATCGAATATCTCACCCACCGAGGCATACCAGAAATCATTTGGTCTGTTGCCCATATCACGGCAGAAATCTTCCAGCACGTCCCAACAGTTTGCGTTTTCAAAGTCGTGGGAGTGAACGCCAAAGCAGAAAAACTTTAATGTTCCGTCATCGGGATAAGCATCGTATGCCTTGGAAAGCTCACGCAGATTGGTGTTGTTTGCATTATAGCTCCAAGCCATACGGTCGAGAGGGAGCGAAAAGCCTGTAGAGTCCTTTACACAACCCGTTTTACGAATTGAACGGAAGCCCATGGATTTTACTTTGTTCACAACATTGACGTTTGGTTGCTCGCAATATGGCCATACATAATCGCGGATAGCCCCTTTGCCAAATACCTCTTCCAGTTCTTTTGTGGCTTCCAGCACACAGTCAATATACTTTTCGTCTTCGGCAACATGGTCCCAATATTTGATGTAGATCCGATAAATTCCGTCCTCAATCTTGTATGCAAAGGAGGGGTCCGCGGTTTCCTTATCAAACGGTTCCTCCTTGACCTCTCGTTGCTGAAGCTCGGGTGTCATTGCTTTCGGATGAAATCTACAGTGGTTTGTGATCTCGTATCCGCGATAAAAATCACGGTAGCCTTCGGCATCCAAACGCTTCAAGGGCGTGTTGAGATTGAAGGTGCCTTTCAGTCCCGCGGGCTCGGTAATATCCAAAAACTTTCGATCCAATTTGACGTTTCCGTCATCAATGGTGAAGGTGATTGATTTCCGAACCCATCCGGGAAAATAGTTTTTATCAACGGTTTTCATGTCAACCTCTGAGCTCCAGTCCCATCTTGAACTTCAAATCGCTCAGGATCTTCTTGGTTACCTTGTCTGCTTCTTCAACCGTCAAAGTGCGGTCTGCAGCTCGAAGCGTCACGCGCAGAGAAACCGACTTCTTACCCTCACCAAGCTGAGGTCCGCGGTAAATATCAAACAGAGCCACGTTTTCAACCAGCTTTCCGCCTGCCTTTGCCATCACGCCCTCAATCGCGCCCACTTCCATTTCTTCAGGACAAACAAAGGAGAAGTCACGGGTGGTTGCGGGGTACTTGGGCAGCGGCTTGTATGCCTTCTTGGTATCACCGCCGTCAAAGATCGCATCGAAGTCGATCTCGGCAACGTAAACGGGGATATCCAAGCCGTAGTTCTGAGCCATCAGAGGATGTGCCTGACCGAATACCGCGATCTGCTGACCGTTCTCGGTTACGATCTTTGCGCATCTGCCGGGATGGTAGGACGCATTCTCGGTTTCAGCGGTGAAGGTAACGCCTGTCACACCTGCCAGCTTCAGCATATTCTCGCAAATACCCTTGAGTGCGTAGAAATCGGTGTTTCCGTACAGACCAACCGTCAGAACACGCTTTTCCTCGGGCAGCTCGTTTGCCGATTCACGGGGAATATAGATCGTTGCGATCTCAAACAGGCGAGCTGTTTCATTGTTGAAGTTGTTGTTTCTTGCCAGAACCTCCATCATAGAGGGAAGTGCGGTGGTACGCATCACGCTGGTATCCTCGCCCAAGGGGTTGGAAATTACTACCGAGCGGCGCAGAGGAGAATCAGCGGGCATGCGGATATTGTCATAATATTTGGGGCTGATGAAGGAGAAGGTGTGGATCTGGGAAAGTCCCATGCCAACCAGCGCCGCTTCGGTATCAACCTCAAACTGCTGCTTTGCACTTCTGCCGCCAAGCGTCGTTTCGGCGGTCATACCCGATGCCTCGATCTTATCGTAGCCGTAAATGCGGCAAACCTCTTCTGCAATGTCGTTCATACAGCCAAGGTCGGCACGGAAGGAGGGAACGAGGATCTGTCCGTTTTCGATCTTGCAGCCAAGACGTGTCAGCGAGGTTACCATGTGCTCCTCGGGGATAGTCATACCAAGGAATTGGTTGTAGCGGTCTGGCGTGAAGGGAAGCACCGTTGGTGCATTGGGAGCGGGGTAAACGTCCACAATGCCGTCAACCACGTCACCTGCGCCCAGTAGCTCAACCAGCTCACAAGCGCGTTGCAGACCTGCCATGCAGTTTTCGGGATCCAAGCCCTTCTCGAAGCGTGCGGAGGATTCGGTGCGCATACCGTTTTTCTTAGCGGTCACACGAACCGATGCGCCGTTGAAGCAAGCCGACTCAAATACAACGGTCGCGGTGGTGTCCTTGATCTCGGAGTTTGCTCCGCCCATAACACCTGCCAGCGCGCAAGCCTTTTTGCTGTCTGCAATCACCAGCATGGAGCTGTCCAGCTTGTGGTCGATGTCATCCAACGAACGGAACGTCTCACCGTCAGCGGCACGGCGCACGTCGATCTGGGCGCCTTCAAGCTGGCTGTAATCAAAGGCGTGCATGGGCTGACCGTACTCCAGCATGACGTAGTTGGTGATATCAACGATGTTGTTGATGGGGCGAACGCCCGATGCGCGCAGGCGCATACGCATCCACATGGGGGAAGGCGCGATCTTTACGTTTTTAACCACTCTTGCCGCATAACGGTAGCAGAGGTCGGGTGCGGAAATTCCTACCTTAATGTAGTTCTCAACCGAGTCGCCGTCGCCGGCACCTTTTACTACAGGCGTGGGAACGGTCATCTCGCGGTCGAAGCTGACTGCGGTCTCACGGGCCAGACCGATTACGGAAAGACAGTCGGGACGGTTCGAGGTGATCTCAAATTCCACCGAGGTATCCTTCAGCATCAGCACATCACGGATATCGTCACCGATGCGATTTTCAAATTCTTCATCCAGAATGAGAATACCGTTTTCTTCCTTACCGGGGCATTCGTGGGGAGTGAGCTTCAATTCGCCCATCGAGCAGAGCATGCCGTTCGAATCAACACCGCGCAATTTACCTGCCTTGATTACAACGCCGTCGGGGAGCTTTGCCACGGGGATTGCCGCGGGAACCAATGCACCTACGAATACGTTTTGTGCACCCGTTACGATCTGAATATCGTGTCCCACAACCTCGCCCGCATCCAAGCGGCAGATCCACAGGTGATCGGAATCGGGATGCTTTTCCATCTTGGTGACCTTTGCCACCACTACGTTTTCAATGTCATCGCCCAGAACCTCGTAGCCCTCTACCTTGGAGCCTGTGAGCGTCAGGCGATCGCAATATGCTTTGTTGTCGATATCGTCCACATTGACGAAATCAGACAGCCAATTTCTTGAAAGATTCATTTTTATACCTCCTGTCAGAACTGCTTGAGGAAGCGTTCGTCGTTTTCGTAGAACAAGCGGATATCGTCGATGCCGTATTTGGTCATGGCGATACGCTCAACACCCATACCGAAAGCAAAGCCCGAATATTCCTCGGGATCAATGTCACAGTTGGAAAGCACGAAGGGGTGAACCATACCGGCACCCAGAATTTCGATCCAACCCTCGCCCTTGCAAAGTCTGCAGCCCTTGCCGCCGCAAACGAAGCAGGAAACATCAACCTCGGCGGAAGGCTCGGTGAACGGGAAGTGGTGAGGACGGAAACGGATCTTGGTGTTGTCGCCAAACATCTTCTTTGCAAAGATCTCCAAGGTACCCTTCAGGTCGCTCATGGTGATTCCTTTGTCCACAACAAGTCCCTCCAGCTGATGGAACAGGGGAGAGTGGGTTGCGTCAAGTGCGTCGGAACGGTAAACGCGGCCGGGAGAGATCACGCGGATCGGAGGCTTCTGATGCTCCATTGTGCGCACCTGGACGGGCGAGGTCTGAGAACGCAGAAGCACGTTGTCGGAAATATAGAAGGTATCCTGCGTGTCGCGGGCAGGGTGATTTTCGGGAATGTTCAGCGCTTGGAAGTTGTAGTAATCCAGCTCGACCTCGGGACCTTCTGCAATCGAGAAGCCCATGCCGATAAAGATCTCCTCCAATTCACGCTGTACCTGCGTCAAGGGGTGGATGTGTCCCATGGGAGCGGGAGCTCCGGGCATGGTAACGTCCAGCTTTTCAGCCTTCAGCTTTTCCTCCAAAGCCTTTGCCTGCAGCTCCTTGGTTTTTTCGCCGATGGCTGCTTCAATTTGTGCGCGAACCTCGTTTGCAAGCTGTCCAACAATCGGACGCTCCTCGGCAGAAAGCGCACCCATACCGCGCAGTACCGCGGTCAATTCACCTTTTTTACCGAGGTATTTGATCTTGATCTGCTCGATATCTGCATCGGGAGATTGAATCTGTGCCAATGCTTCTTCGAGGATTTTTGACAGTTTTTCTTTCATTTTTTATATACTTCCTTTCTGTCTGTTCAATTTTTGTGATGCGTGGTATCCGCTCAAGCAATAAAAAAAGCCCGTCCTAAGATCAGGACGAGACGCATGCGACCCGCGGTACCACCCGAATTTCGGCTCAAAGCCAACACTTTGACGGCATATAACGGTGCCTCCCGTATCGGACTTAGCAAGGGCGTTCATCCGATCTGCTCCGAAGGGAAATGCCGAGGGAAAGCTGTATATACCGCTTCCAGCCGTGGCGGTACTCTCTGTAATACGATTCTTTCAAGGCTCACTTCATCACTGCATTTATACCATGTTAGTATACCATATTTTCAAAAACTTGTCAAGCACTTTTATAAAAATATAGAAGAAAAAACAGAGCAGCTGCGGTTGCAACTGCTCTGTGAGAGAACTTATTTACCAACCTTATCCCAAGAAATGTTGGGGAAGTCAGAGAAGATCGAAACATTCGCCTGCTCCACTTCGCTGAAGTAAACATAGCTGTTATAATTCTTCAACGAAACCTCGGTAAAGTTATAAGGCGTATACATGGGAGTGATGCTTTCATTGAGATCGATCAACTCCTCTCTGCTGATCATCGCGTTTTGCGTGAAGATTACGGGGATCACGGGCATATCGGAGATCAACTGCTCCTCAGCCTTGTGAAGGAGAATGTCCTTCTGTGCTGCCCACTTGGAAGAATCGGTGGTGGGAGTAATGCCGTTTTCTGCGTAGATCTGTGCGATAAATTCATACAGAGTGCTATTGTCGGTATTGGCAGTAGCTGCTTTAGCCTCTGCCGCAACGTTTTTGAAAACGTCTTCAATTGCTACAGCCTTTTCAATAAAGGTTGTAAATGCGGCGTTCATAGATTCGATCGCAGAAGCCATCACATTTGCCAAACCTTCATCGGTAGGATTGTTTTTGGAGGAAATTACTGCCGTTTTTGCAGCGTTCAATGCATCGATCGCTGCCTGCTGAGCTGCAAATGCTTCGTCCATTGCCGCGTTGATTTCCGCTTGCTTTGCAAAGGTAACATTGATGGTCTCATAAGCGCGGACCAACTCACGGTTTGCAACCTGCATTGCACTCAAAGAGGTGGAGATCTTATTCGCTTTTGCTTTCACAAAGGCATCGATTTCCTTGAGCTCTACCTTATCCAACGCGCCGATCTGTGTGCTGGCACGAGCTGCGTTTGCTACCTTGGAGATCTCGGCGATCGCATTGTCAGCAAAGCCGATCGCGGTATCCACGTAGGGCTTCTTGGTATAAGCTCTTTGCAGATACTCGGAAGCACCGTTGGGAGAGAGACTTGCAAAATAGGGAATGTAGTAAACAGCTTCCATCAGGTTGTTGTAAGCAACACTGGAGTAACCGGTGGTGTGCTTGCCCAGCTGATAGGTATTCATGTTCAGCTGCATACCGGAGAAGGGCGTTGCGTAGTTCATCAGAACCGAGTCAGCCGAAGCGGTGAATGCGGTTGCATCCATTGCAAGAACCTCGTAGTCGTTCATTTTCAGAGCTTCCACGATACGGTCGTCGCAAACGTCTTCGGGATAACCGTCGATTTCCTTAAGGTAGTCGTTGTTCACGATCGGCTGCATTTCATTGGTGGTAACCTTGAAGCCGAGCTCTCTCCAGGAAAGCACAACCATACGGGCGATCTGTACGTTTACGTCGTCGTATGCGGCAACTTTAATGCTGAAGGAGTATTCTTCGGGATTGATTCCTGCTGCCGCAAGATCTGCTTTTGCCTGAGCAATATTTGCGTTGGTAGCGATCAAAGAGGTACCAACGGTGCGGAAGTCGGAATCCTTGGAGATCTTTCCGTCTTTAAACACGCCGGGGGCTACCAGACCGGTTGCAGCCTTTGCGTAAACCACAGCACTTGCGATTGCCTCACGGTCGATTGCCATAGAAAGCGCTCTGCGCACTCTTGCATCCGCAAACAGAGTGGTTGTGGTCTCACCGTGCTTGACGTATGCGTACTCATTCAGATAAAGAACAAAGGTAGAGAGGGTATTGGAAACCTGCTTGCCGGCTTCCAGCGCTGCGTTTCCTCTCAAAGAGAGCGGGATGCTGCCCATGAAGAAGATCTTTCCGTTCTGATACTCGGACAGAATCTCCTCATCGGACTTGGTGCAGTCAACCAGAATACGGTAGGAAGTTACGATCTCATCAATATCATCGCGCTCGATGTCACGGTAATAGTAAACGTTACGCTCCAGATAGAAGTGTGTGACCTCTGCCAGTGCCTTCTTCTCGGGGCTTTCGTTCAAAACGCCACCCTTTTCATAAGCGTAGGGGTCGTCAACCTTTTCATCGGAGGTGCCGTTTTTATTCTTAATGGTTTCATAGAAGATCTTACCAAGCTTGAAGGGACCGCTGGTTACCATCGTGGAAGGCTTCTTTGCCCAGTCATCGTTCTTGGAAACGTAGCTTTCCAGAAGGGGAGCGGTTGCAACGCTGGTCAGGTTCAGAATGAACTGATCCTCGTCCACGGGGCCTTCGAAGGTGATCTTCAAGCGATCGATACTGATCGCCTCGATTCCCACGTTATCGATTGAAACGTCGCCTTCCTTTACGGCGCGGGCGTTCTTAATATCGTACAGAAGCGAAGCGGCAGAGTAACTGTTGGTTGAGGTCAGGAGACGTCTCCATGCAAAAGCAACGTCATCTGCGCTGAGTCGGGTACCGTTACTCCAATAGGTTTCGTTCAAAACGATTTCCATATAGGATTCGCCGGTTCTCTGGTCGATATCGAACTCATACTCGTCTACCAACGATTCCTCAACCTCACCGTCGGAGTTGATGGTGAACAGCGTGTCGTACATCAAGCTTACGACGTTGAGTGTGTCGGTGTTGTAGTAAGCGTTCGCAGGGTCGAAGTCGTAAATTTCATCGGTCAGGTACATTGTGATGTACGCACCGAGATCATTTTCGTCATCGCTCTTACTCGAACAGCTTACGAGACAAGAAATGAGCATCACGGCACACAAAAGAAGTGAAATGATCCGTTTTGACATGGTGTAGAAAATCCTCCTCTTAATAGAAAAATCGGAAAATGGCACAGAAGTGCCTTATGTACCCCTATATTATAAACTATTTTCTATTCGATTTCAATAGTTTTCCAATTTTTTTGATGTATATTTTGTTAATTTTCTTATAAGAATATGTTCAGAATTTGTATTTTTTACCGCGCGGAGGGAAAAGTATGGAAGAATATGTGCAAACCGACTTGGCTTGTGAGGTGATCGGAGAGGGGGAGAGTTTGCCGAAGGGGGTTGAGCATCAGATTCGGACGGTCGGGGGAATCAGCGTCTCGCGGGTACTGATTTCGGAACGTGCGGCATCGGAGGCACTCAACCGTCCTTGCGGATGCTATGTCAGCTATCAGGGGCATCGGTTGAATCTGTTGGGGGGATCCGAGGAGGAGACCTTGGTGCGCCTGTTGGGAGGAGAGCTTCGTACAATGGCAACTCGCTTGAGCGGAAAACAGGTGGATCCGCGCTTTTCGGTTTGCGTTGTGGGACTCGGAAACCGAGAGCTGACCGCCGATGCTCTGGGACCTCTCGTGACAAGCCGTCTGACCGCAACCCGACATTTGCGGGAGGAGGCGCGGGATTTGTACGGTTCCTTGCAGTGCTGTCAGATTTCCACCGTAACGCCCGGTGTGCTTGGACAGACGGGAATCGAATCGTTGGAGCTGCTTTGCGGAGTTGTGGAGTCGGTTTCTCCCGATCTTCTGATTGCCGTTGATGCACTGGCGGCGCGAAGCTGTGAACGGTTGGCATCCACTGTGCAGCTGTCCGATACGGGGATTTGTCCCGGCTCGGGAGTGGGGAATCACCGCTCCGAGATCAGCAGAAAGACGCTTGGCGTTCCCGTGATCTCGCTGGGAATTCCCACGGTTGTACACTCCTCCACGCTGGTTCTGGATGCTTTGCGGGAGGCGGGAATGGAAGAGGTGGAGGACTCCCTGCACAGCGTTTTGCAAAACCGCCGTAGCTTTTTCGTCACGCCCAAGGATTGTGACGGCGTGACGCAGGCGGGGGTTCGGATCCTTTCGCGTGCGATCACTGTCGCTTTTGCATCGGAGCTGGATGAAACGCATCGTTAGCATAAAAGAAAGCTCCCGTGCATAAATATGGAGCGAAGATCTTCTTTTGGAAAACGGAGGAGAAGCATGAAAGGTCGTAATTTGATTTTGGAAGCATTGCCCGATTCAACGGCAGAGAAAATTCACTTGGAGGGTGCTTTTGACCGAAAAAAGCGCGGTTTTGCCGCGTTTTTGATTTGTTGCGCGCTGTTGGTTGCCGCGTTTGCGGTAACCGCTCTGTGGCAGAAAAACGGCGGACAGGATTGGTTCGGAGCAGAAAATACGGAGGATGCTCCGCGTCCTCCTGTTGTACAGCCCGACAATATGCAGGACGGTACGCTCTCCGAGCCGTCTCCGTCCTTGCCGGACGGTGCCATCCCGATCATCCCGATGGATCTGTCATATATCTCATACGGAAAGGCGTATATGAACAGCGAGATCGACTACAGCCCCGATCTTGACGCATTGCTTGCGAGAGAGGTTGGAAGCTTTGCCGATACGAGCCGTCCGCTTGTCCTGATCCTACATACCCACACGAGTGAGAGCTATCTTCCGCAGGGCAGTACCTATATAGAAGGTGCGCTCGGGGACCTGACCTATTCTCGGGACGCACACAGCAACGTGCTTGCAGTCGGCGAAGCACTTGCCCAAACACTGAATGAAAAGGGGATCTCAACGATCCACTGTCGGGTGATACACGATGAAAAAGGATTGTCGGGATCCTATCAAAGATCGGAGGAAACGGTTCGGCATTATCTGGAACAGTACCCGACCATTGAATATGTTATCGATCTGCACCGCGATTCGGTCATTGCCAAAGATGGCTCCGTTGTTCGATCGGAAGGAACATACGGAGAGGAATCGGTGGCGCAGGTTATGGCGGTGGTTGGAAGCGATCGGAACGGAACCTCCTTTGAAAGCGGTTGGGAGGGCAACCTTGCACTTGCGTTGCAGCTGCGGGAAGGGCTGAATGCAAACGGCAATACGGTTGCCCGACCGATCTCCTTGCGCCGATCCTCCTTTAATCAGGAGCTTGCGAAGTATTCCTTATTGTTGGAAATAGGAACCGCGGCAAACTCGCCCGAGGAGGCTAAGCGTGCCGCGGTATTGGTAGGGAACGTATTGGCTGAACTGATTCAAGCGCGGTGAGGACGCAGGCAGAGATATTCAATGCCCAACAGAATTGCGGAAACGGCAATGCCCGAGCCGAGCCCCAGACTGCCTGCTTCAATGGCTGCGGCAATTCCCAGAATACCGAGAAGCGCTGCCGAGAAAACGATCGGCTTCACAACGCGTAAAACACGGCGAGCCGCATTGGAGCGCAGAGCCGCCGAAAGCTTTGCGCGAAGCGAAGTAAGCAACGGGGTGCGCTGCTGTTCGGTTTGCGGAACGGCATTATAATAAGCATTGAAAATTCTGCTATTGGAATCAAAATCACGGTTATTATCAAAGTAACGGTTCATAATCAACCTCCAAAATACCAAAATTGGAATTTCTCTGAGCGTAGTATAACACATATTTTTCGGTTTGTCAATAGGTTTTTTTCCAAAAAAAGAAAAATATTTTCAAAAAACTCTTTACAAAACCGAAAATGTGTGCTATAATACTACCGTAATCGGAAAAAGGAGGCTTTTTATGGAAACCTATCTGGACCGTATCAAACGGATAAAAAGCGAACAGAAATTAACCAATGATCAACTGGCAGAGCGTTCGGGAATTCCGCTGGGAACCCTGAGTAAGATCCTGGCAGGCATGAGCGATTCGCCCAAGCTTTCCACTATGATCGCGCTGTGCGGTGCCCTGGGGTGCTCGATGGAATATATCGTTAACGGCACGCCCGACAACGACCATAATTATACATTGGAAGCATCCGAGATCGAGCTGATCGAGCACTACCGCGCTTTGGATACATGGGGCAGATCAATGGTGGAAACCGTGATCGCCAAGGAGACCGAGCGGGCAGTGGCTATGAAGCAAACACAGGAATCGGCACCCGCCGAAAAGCCGTCGGTCAAGCGTCGTGCAAAGGTCTTGGAATCTCCCAAGCTTGTTAACCGCTACGCGGGCGAGCCTGTCGCACGTACGGGCAAACGCCCGATCCCGTTGTACGAGCTTCCCGTTTCCGCGGGCGTTGGTGAGTATCTGGATGCGGAGCATGCCGAGACGATCCGTATTCCATATAATGATAAGACCGCAGAGGCGGACTATGCGCTTCGCATCAGCGGAAACAGTATGGAGCCCAAGTACCGAAACGGCGATATCCTTCTGATCCAAACTGCCGAAACCGTGGAGAACGGAGAGCTTGGTATCTTCCTGTTGGACGGTACGGGATTCTTCAAGGTCTACGAGGGCGACCGTTTGCGTTCCCTCAATCCCGCTTACGGGCCGATCTTGCTCAAGGAGTACGGCGACGTGCAGTGCAAGGGCAGAGTTGTCGGAAAGCTGAAGAGAAAATAAGGATAGGGTAAACGGAACAGGACTATGGCCGGGAATATTCATGAAAACCATAGAAACCGAATGCGTACGCGGGCGATAAAGGACGGATTTTCTTCCTTTGCCGATCACGAGTTGCTGGAGTTTTTGCTGTATTACACGATCCCGAGGGTTGATACCAATCCAACGGCGCACGCACTTTTGGCGGAGCTTGAATCGATTCGGGCAATTATGGACGCTTCCGCCGATGAGCTTTGCCGCGTGAAGGGCGTGGGGCCGAACAGCGCTCTCTTGTTTGATCTGATGATCGAGTTTTTGCGCCGATATGAAGCCGATCACTATAAAACAAAGCCGATTTACAATACCGAGCTTGAGGCGGTACACTATCTTCGCCCGAAGTTTTGCGGACTCAACGTGGAGCGCGTTTACATGATGCTGCTTGATAACAGTATGAGTCTGATCGATTGCGTTCTTCTTTCCGAGGGGAATGTCAACTGCAGTGAGGCATCGATCCGTAAGATCACGGAGATCGTTTTGAACAAAAAGGTTTCCTCGGTGATCTTGGCACACAATCATCCCAACGGATTGGCGGTTCCGTCCTCCGAGGATAAGCACCTGACCGATACGCTTCATGCGCATCTTGGAATGCTGGGCGTTATCTTGGTAGAGCATTTTCTTTTTGCGGGAACCAATTATCTGCCGATCATGAAGCATCATGTGGGACTTTTCCGATGCTCGCCGATCTCGAAACGCTTGGAATGTGATTTTTACAAGCGATTTTATGCGAACAGCGAAGAAAACTATTTGTTAGAGCCCTTCTTTTATAAGCCGAGCGAGGAAGAGCTCGAGGCGGTTGTGAAGAAAAACGAAATCAAATAAATGGGCTGAGCCATTAAAGTAAAATTGCAAAAAAAGCCTCCCCTGTGTAAGGGGAGGTGGCACGCAAAGCGTGACGGAGGGGTTGTAAGAAAGCAAAATTTACTTCAAAACAATCCCTCGCCCGCTGTCGCGGGAGCTCCCTTTACACAAGGGAGCTTTTCTTTTTTCCTTCATTTGTGCAATTTATCCTTAATGACTCAGTCCCTTTTCTTTTTCACTTAACGTAGGGTTGTTGATCAAGTCCGAAATACAAGTCTTCCGATACCCATACGGTCGGGGCCGTAACGCGCGTTGGGACCGAGCGAGGATTCGATGCGCAAAAGTCGGTTGTATTTCGCACAGCGCTCCGATCGGCAAGGGGCCCCCGATTTGATAAACGGCGCGTTGACTGCCACCGCAAGATCGGCAAGCGTGGTGTCCTCCGTCTCACCGCTTCGGTGCGAGGGAATATACGAATATCCGGCGCTCTTTGCGCTTTGGATCACGGTCAGTACCTCGGACAAGGTTCCGATCTGATTGGGCTTGACCAGGATCGCGTTGGCAGCTTCCTGACGGATCCCTTCGCGCAACCGTTTTTCGTTGGTTACAAACAAATCGTCTCCCACCAGCATGATCCGATCTCCCAGCCGTTGAGTCATGGCTCGCCAGCCCTCAAAATCACGCTGATCCAGCCCATCTTCGATAGAGAAGAGCGGATAATTCTTTGCCAGAGTCTCCCAACGGTCGATCAGCTCGCTTTGTGAGTAGGTCGTTCCCCGTTTGGGAAGGTGGTAGCTTCTTTTGCTCTCGTCAAACCATTCACTCGCGGCGCAATCCAGAGCGATACGGATCTTTTTTGTATCGTATCCGCAGTCCTCGATTGCATGACAGATCAGCTCCAACGCCGCCTCGTCGTCCGAAAGATCGGGCGCGTAACCGCCTTCATCGCCAACCGTTGTGGAAAAGCCCTTTGCACGCAAAATTTTTCCAAGCGAGTGATAGACCTCCGCACCCATTCGCAGTGCCTCGGCAAAAGAGGTCGCACCGATGGGAGCGATCATAAATTCCTGAATTTCTACGTTGTTGGACGCGTGTGCGCCGCCGTTGAGGATATTCATCATCGGGATCGGCAAGCGCTCTGCAGAGGTACCGCCAAGATAGCGATATAAGGGAAGATGATACCAGTTTGCCGCCGCACGTGCCGTGGCAAGCGAAACCGACAGAATGGTGTTGGCTCCCAGCTTCTTTTTGTTTTCCGTGCCGTCCAGATCGCACAGAATACGGTCAATGTCGGCTTGATCGGAGGCGTAATTTCCGGAAAGCGCGGGTGAGATCACACGCGAGACCTGTGCCGCGGCCTCCTGTACGCCCTTTCCTCCGTAGCGGCGGCGGTTCCCGTCGCGCAATTCACAGGCTTCGTAAATGCCCGTGGAGGCACCTGACGGAACACTGGCAACGCCAACGGTACCGTCGGTCAAAAAAACGGTGGCTTCAATGGTGGGATTTCCTCTTGAATCCAGAATTTCACGCGCACAACAGCGCATAATTTGCGGTTTATTCATGTCATTTGTTCCTTTCATTGCAATTTTGATGGGCATTTTTCAGTATCGTCAAACAAAGAGTGGAATATTCATCCAATCGATATTTTCTTGCACGGTTTGTCGATTTTTGGCATATATTACAAGTGAAGGAGGTGCGAAAATGCGCAATGATTCAGAAAAAAACGAGTGCATTGCCGTGATCGGTTCCATGACACAGGCAATGAATGCGCAAAGCGTGCTTGCCCGTGCCGCGATCCGCACAGAGGTTGTTAAGGCGGACTCTGCGAATCATGGACGGGGGTGCGCTTATGCGCTTTCTTACGATTGTAATCAGGATGCTAATTTGAAGCGTGTCTTGCAGCTCGGCGGGATCCGTGTGCGCTCCCATCAAAGGAGACGCAGATGATCTATCTTGATCATGCCGCCACAAGCTTTCCAAAGCCTCCCTCTGTGATCGAAGCGCAGGTGCGGTGTATGCAGGAGAGCGGTGGAAATGCGGGGCGGGGCTCACACGCGCTTGCAATGGCGGCGGCTGAAAAAATTTTTGAATGCAGAACTGTCGCGGCAGACTTTTTTGGAGCAGATTCTCCCGAAGAGGTCATCTTTACGCCCAACACCACAGCGGCGCTCAATATCGCGCTCAAGGGGCTCTTGAGACAGGGCGATCACGTTTTGCTCTCGGACATGGAGCATAATGCCGTGTTTCGTCCGATCTGCAAGCTGGCAAACGAGGGAAGGATCACCTACGATGTCTTTCCAACCTTTCCGCAAAGGAAAAATCGCACTGCGGAGGAGATCTGCCGTGCGATCCTGGCAAGAATCAGACCGAACACAAGGCTTTTGGTATGCGCTCATGCCTCCAACATTTGTTCTTCCGTATTACCGCTGGAGGAGATCGGCGCGCTTTGTGCGCAAAAAGGGCTTTTGTTCGTGGTCGATGCGGCACAGTCGGCAGGGCATATTCCGATCAATATGAAAAAGGTAGGAATCGACGCGCTGTGTGTCCCGGGACACAAGGGACTTCTGGGGCCGCAGGGAAGCGGACTGCTCCTCTGGCGGAAGGGCTTGATTGCCGACACACTGATGGAGGGCGGAAACGGGGTGGATTCGCTGGAGGGGATCATGACCGAAGCGTCCCCCGAGAGATACGAGGTCGGAACTCTTCCCACACCTGCGATCGCAGGGCTTTGCGAGGGAATACGATGTGTGGAGCGTATGGGGATCGAAGCGATCGCCTCGCACGAGCGCGCACTGAACCGCTATTTGCAGGAGCGCTTGCTGCGGATGCGCGGTGTCAGAGTGTATGTGCCGAACCACATCGGTTCGGTGCTTCTGTTCAACGTCCGAGGATATTCGGCAGATACGGTGGGGCAACTGCTCGGTGATCGCGGTATCTGTGTGCGATCGGGCTACCACTGCAGTGCGCTGGGACACAAGACTCTGCGAACGCCGAACGGAGGTGCCGTTCGCGTCAGTCCGGGTGCTTGGAACACCAAGGACGATATGGATGGCTTATTGGAGGCTCTTTCGGATCTTCTGCGAAGGGGATTTTAAATGCAAAAGACGGTCTCTTTTTGGCGAAAAATGCGGAAAGTACCGCGTTTTCGGCGAAAAAGAGGTGCCGTCTTTTCAAAATTAATCAGATTGGTTTTCTGTTCACGCAAGCGATGAAAGCTTTGCGATTGCATCGGTTGGACAGATCACGGTAGCGTGTTCTCGTATGTACAGCCTAAGATGCGGTGCGTTTTCGGGGGTTCCGTACTCCGATATGAAGTCGATCTCCTCGGGGCTTGTGTAGGGCGAGGAGCTGAGTACGGTAAGAAACAGAAAATAATCGCCGCCCTCATCGCGGTAGACACTGCTGTCCAAAATGCAGAAATGTCCCAGCAAACGGCGGCACACGGATAACAGGTGGTCAAGCCTTGTCAAGCGGTAAGCGCAGTCCCTTTGAAAGCTTCCGTTCCTTTTTTTGTAGGGACGAAGCTCGGTGCAGGGCTTTGGAAACGCAACGGTAAGATCGTTTTGCTCTTCCCGCGACTCACCGTCCCGCAAATTGCAGATAAACATCTCACATCCTCCTTCGCGGGAGGGGAAATACTGCACCGAAAGATGGCTGTCGTCGGCATCAAAATCGGTTTGACGGCGCACCTCGGACAAAGCAAACGAAATGAACGGTGCATTTGCGCACTGTCCTCACCAAAACGCTCGGGGTTCAGCTCGAAATGACACATATCCAAGGGAGTCAGCATGATCTTCAATTTGCGGTCGCTGATACGGATCAGTTCCATGCAGGGGGTACTCCTTTCGGGTATTTGGTCGTTAAAAATCCTCTTATTCCATTATAATCGTTTTTTGCAAAAATGGAACCCCCAAAAATATGGTAATTTTCCATTGACGGAGCCGCGTTTCTGTGCTAAAATATAGGCAGAGAAGGGATGTGAGACCGTGAAAAAGGTTGTGGATGTTGCAGTGATGCGCGAGAGCGACGCGAGAACGATCGCGGGCGGCGTGTCGGGACGTGAGCTGATGCGGCGGGCGGCAAAGGGAATTTTTGAGAGTCATCCGTGGCAGGGACCTGTTGCGATCGTATGCGGCAAGGGCAATAACGCGGGAGACGGATTCGCTCTGGCGCTTCTTTTGCAGGAGGCAAAAATAGAATGTACCGTGTTTTTGCTCTGCCCGTCTTTTTCATCCAATGGAGCATATTATTACGGAAAGTGCAGGGAAATCGGCGTAAAAATTGCGGATTTTACCGAGAAAACCGACTTATCTGCCTATAGCGAGATCGTGGACTGTATCTTCGGAACAGGCTTTTCGGGAGAGGTGACGGGAATTTATGCCCAGGCGATTCGCGCGATCAACGCAAGCGGAAAATTTGTTGTTTCGGCAGATATCAACAGCGGCTTGAACGGCAATAACGGACAGGGAACGCTGTTTGTACGGTCGGATCTGACCGTTTCGATCGGCTTTTTGAAAAACGGACTTTTGCTGGGACACGCTAAGGACGCGATCGGACGGCCGGTGAATGCGGATATCGGGATCGACCTGTACGGCGGTTGCCGATATTTGTGCGAAAAGGAGGATTTTTCTGCTGTTTTGCGCCCTCGCGCACAAAATTCCCACAAGGGAACCTACGGCTATGTTTCGATCATGGGCGGATGCACAGAATACGCGGGTGCCGTGAAGCTTGCCAATCTCAGTTGTGCGGCGTTGCGTGCAGGATGCGGCGTGGCAAAGCTGATCGTACCCGAAAGTATTGTGGGTGGCGTTTCTCCGTATCTGTTGGAAAGTACGCTGGCAACCATGCCCGATGAAAACGGAAAGATGCGCTTTGATGCGCCGATGCTTGACCGTTTGCTTGTCGGACAGGCGGCTTTAGCGGTTGGTATGGGATGGGGAAGATCGCCCGAATATGCCAAAATTCTGCAACACATCCTACAAAATTACACGATCCCCATGGTGATCGATGCCGACGGCTTGAACACGCTTTCCGAGAAGGCTCTCTCTTTGTTAAAGAATACGAACTGTAAGGTCGTTTTAACGCCTCATCCCAAGGAAATGGAGCGACTTTCGGGTGTTCCCGTGGCAGAGATCGCGCAGGATCCGATCGGTGTTGCCGAGAATTTTGCAAAGAAGTACGGTGTGATCGTATTGCTCAAAGGTACTTGTACCGTTGTAACCGACGGAGAAACCACGTATTTAGTCAATCGTGGCTGTGCTGGAATGGCAACGGCAGGCAGCGGTGACGTGCTTTCAGGGATTCTGGCAGGACTTTTGGGATATGCGCCGTGTGACGCACTGACGGTTGCCTGCGGAGCTTACATTGCGGGACTTGCGGGGGAGCTTGCCGAGCGCGACATCAATTCCATCAGTATGCTGGCATCGGATACCGTAGCGCATATTGGGCAGGCGATAACGCTTTTGCTTTGATGGAGGCGTCTTTCTTTTGTGCCTTTTGTGTCAAAAGAAAAAGCGATTAAGGCATTTATGTGAACGAAAATATATACAACCGAAAGCAGGCGTTTCCGCATCGCGGAAACGCCTGCTTTTCTATATTGTTCTTTAGAACATTTCGCGGTCAACATCGTCCAGAGAACCGAACATAAAGTCGGGACGGTCTGCTTCCTCTGCCGCCGCCACGTCTTCGATCTTGGTCTCGCCCGAAAGCACCAGAACAGCGGTCACGCCGTGCTTTCTTCCAATCGCAATATCGGTGTAAAGACGGTCGCCGAAAATGCACATTTCTTCCTTGGTGCATCCCGTTGCTTCACAGATCATCTCGATGGTTTCTGCATAGGGCTTGCCGAAATAGGTGGGGACCTTGCCCGTGGATGCGGTCACAAATGCCGCGATCGCGCCGCTGTCGGGAATGAAGCCTGTTTCGGTGGGGCAGTTGAAATCGGGATGCGTGGAAAGATATTCCGCACCGCCGCGCACCAAACGGCAGGCATCGTCCAGCTTTTTGTAGGTCAGCGTGGTATCAAAGCTGGTGATTACGATATCAGCGCTTTCCTCGTCACCCGTCAGAAGCGGAATGTTCTTCTCGCGGAATGTTCCGATCAGATCCTCGGTTCCCACCAAGTAAACGGTTTTGCCGGGACGGTGACGGAGCAAAAATTCGATGGTCACGTCACCCGATGTCATGATCTCCTCGGGAGTGGGCTCAAAGCCGAGGCGCGTCAGCTTTTCCAGATAGAAGGCAGGGGAGTGAGACGCGTTGTTGGTGAAGAACAGCACGCGTTTGCCTGCTTTTCTCAGGTTTTTGATGAAACGGATGGCGTAAGGGAAGACTTGATTCCCCAGATAAATGGTGCCGTCCATGTCAAAGATATAAAGCTTTTTGTTTTCCAGAATAGAAAAAGCGGGATTTTGAAAATTCACGGTTGATTCCTCCTTAAAGGGATACGCTGTCGATCCCGAGTGTGTAAGAGAGCCAGAGAACGGTGTAGCGGTCCTTGAGATCCTTTGCCCAAAGGATGGCATCGCGGATCACCTTGTCGCCGTAAAATGCTTTGAAATCGTTCATGTCAAGCCCGATTGCGTTGACGTAGCCCACCATTGTGTCATAAGAGGGAGCTTCGCCAAGGATCTTGCAGATACCGTCCCAATTGTCTGCAAACTGTGCGGTATCGGCATCGGCATAAAAGCCAACCTTATCCTGAAGCGCGATGATACCGTCGGCGGCGGTGGTGTAGACCTTTTTGAGCTCGGCGTTGCGTGCGTCGCGGTCGTTGACGTATGCGGCGAAGGGAGGCTTCATTTCCAGAAGTGCCTCGCGCAGCTTTGCGGTCACGGCAGCCGCATACAGCACATCAATTCCGTGCAGATAATAGGGAGTGTCGTTCAAAAGTCCCGTGATCTCAAAGAAGTGAGAAAGATGATGCTCACTGCCCGATGCGGGGCGCGAGTTGCCGACGTAGCTCATCATGATACCCACCATAACCAAGCCCTCCATCAGGTTTCCGATGGCTTCGGGATCGCGGTCGAGAATGGCTTTTGCGGTATTTTCGGTCTTTTTCACGGTTTCCATCACGGTGTCGTACACATAGTCGCAGAAATATTCTCCGCGCAAAAGGTGTGCCAGCTTCCAGTCGTTGAGGCAGGAATATTTGCCGATGATATCACCGTATCCCGAGCGCAGCATATCTGCGGGAGCGGTTGCCAGCACGCGACTTTCGGCAACGATGGCGTAGGGAACTGCGGCATTGGTGGTGACCTTCATTTCCTCCAGGATCAGCGCGGCACCAACCGATGCGTAGCCGTCCATCGAGGGAGCGGTTGCCACAATACCGTAGCGCATTTTATGCTGATAGGAAACGTGCTTACACAGGTCGTTGATAACGCCCGAGCCGATGCCCAGAATGAAATCGGTGTCGGGACTCATTTCGGCTTCGATCTTTCCAAGTGCGTTTTCGTTTGGAACCACGATCTCGGTTCCAAAGCGTGTTTCGGTTGCGATGGATGCGCCCAGAACCTCTTTCACACGGTCTCCGCACAGCGGATAGGTGTTGCCGTCCGCTACCAGGTGAATTTTGGAAAAGGGAGCGCAGATCTCCTTCAATTTTCCGAGAACGCCGTCGCCGATCTCAACGTAGCGGATATCGCAGGGATGTTGCTTTTGGCAAGGACAATCGGTCCTGCCGCCAAGAACTGTTTGAATGCTCATGGTAAAGGTCCTTTCATTACTTTTATTCCCAATAATGATATCACATTTCACCGAAAAGTCAAGGGCTTTCCAAAAAATAGACAATTCTGCAAAAAATGTTTCCCAAATCAGCAGAAACCGTCATGCTGTGTTCTCAAAATTCTATTGACTTTTTGCCTTTTTTGTGTTAGAATGTGAGGGATAATTTTGATATTCGGAAACGGAGGAAACATAAAATGCTGCATTTTATTTTTCTTTTTCTGTCGGCGCTCGGAACCGCGGGCGCATATCTGATCGATCGATCGATCAGCCTTTGGTGGATCCCCGCATTCTTTGTAGGAGGATATATCGGCGTTGTTTTGCTTTATGTGATCTTCCTTCTGATCACATCTATCTTCCTGCCGATCAAAAAGCCGATCGAAAAGCCGAGCGCCTTTTGCCGCTTTATGATCTGGATCACGATGGATTGGGTGATGACGCTGTTGCGCATCAAGGTTCGTGTGATCGGCAGAGAAAAGATCCCGAACGATCCCTGCGTTCTGGTTTGCAACCATCAATCGGATTTTGATCCGATGACGGTGCTGGCGGTGCTTCGTGAGCGTAAAATTGCTTATATTTCCAAGGAATCCAACTTCAAGATCCCGATCGTGGGCAGATTCATCTATCACGCGGGCTTTTTGTCGATCGACCGCAACAACGGCGTACGCGCACTGCGCACACTGCACGTTGCTGCAGACCGTATGAAAGAGACCGGTGTGGACATCGGTATTTATCCCGAGGGAACGCGTAGCCGTACGGGAAAGCTGTTGCGCTTTAAGACCGGTGCGTACGTTCTGGCAAAGGAAGCCGACGCGCCGATCGTTGTTCTGTCCACCAAGGGAACCGATCTGGTCTCCAAGAGAACGCCCTTCCGTAAGGTACGGGTGAAGATCGAGGTGCTGGACGTGATCTCCAAAGAAGAGGTTCAAAATCTGACTCCCGATGAGCTTGCGGCAAAATCCAAGGAAATGATCGAGATCAGCCTGTTCGGCGCGGTACAAAGCAGTGAGCAGCCCGACACCGAATCATGAAAATACAGGATATTAAGGTCAATCTCCACACGCATACAAGCTATTGCGACGGAAACAACGCGCCCGAGGAGCTTGTGCGGGAGGCGATTGCTCTGGGGATGGATACGCTGGGCTTTTCGGGACATTCGTATACGCCGTTTGATGCGGGATATACCATGTCGCAGGAGGGGACCGAGCAATACTGTCGGGATATCCTTCGCCTGAAAGAGCAGTATGCCGACCGGATCAATCTGTTGTTGGGGATTGAGCAGGACATTTTTGCTCCCATTGCTCCGCAACGCTTTGATTTTTGCATCGGATCGGTGCATTATGTTTGCCTTGACGGAGAATACGTTTCGGTTGATGATACCCTTGAGATCGCGGAAAGAGGTGTTGCCGATCACTGCGGCGGGGATTGGTACCGCTTTACAAAGGCTTATTACGAGACCGTGGCAACCGTGGTCGATAAGACAGGCTGTGACATCGTGGGGCATTTTGATCTGGTGGCAAAGTTCAACGAGAAATATCCGCGCTTTGACGAGTCGAATCCGCGCTATCTGCATCCCGCAATGGAAGCGCTGGACGCTCTTTTGGAGAAAAACGCCGTGTTTGAGATCAATACGGGGGCGATGGCGAAGGGATACCGACGCCTGCCGTATCCTGCTCCGATCTTTTTGCACCGCATTGCCGAAAAGCAGGGAAGAGTAACGCTTTCCTCCGACGCACACGACCTATCCAAGCTTCTCTTTGGTTTTTCCGAGGCGTGTCGGATCCTGCGCGCGTGCGGGATCAGCCGTGTTTTGGTGATGGGAAAGGGCGGATGGCAGGAGCTTGGCATTTGATTTTTTGAAAAATCTTTGTAAAAATGTGTCGTATAAGCGCCATTTTTGTTTGATTATACAGTTGACATTTTGAGGAATATATAGTATAATAATCAAGTAAGAGATTTTCTGTGACTGACGGCAAGTGGGGAACCACAGGGGAGCAGAAAATAATGAGTGTCGGCCGTCTGGGCAGTTCTTATCTCTTGGGATAGGTCTGCCTTTTTATTTTTCTCCGATACGAGCAGAAAGGAATGGTCAATCTAATGAAAAAAGTAGCTGTGATTATGGGAAGCGACAGCGATCTGCCTGTTGTTGAAAAAGCAATCAACACGCTGATCGAGTATGAGGTACCCTTTGAGGTGCATGTTTATTCGGCACACAGAACGCCTGTGGAGGCAAAGGAATTTGCTTCGGGTGCAAGAGCCAACGGCTTTGGCGCAATGATCGCCGCCGCAGGTATGGCGGCTCACCTGGCGGGTGCTATTGCCGCGAACACCACTCTTCCGGTTATCGGAATTCCCGTGAAGTCCAAAAATCTTGACGGTATGGATGCTCTGCTTGCCACGGTACAGATGCCCACGGGTATGCCGGTTGCAACCGTTGCTATCGACGGTGCCGCAAACGCAGCACTCCTTGCCATTCAGATGCTTGCTATCGAGGATGCGGCTCTTGCCGCAAAGCTGGATGCCGCTCGTCGCAAGGGTGCCGAAAAGGTGCTTGCGAAGAACGCGGAGATCGAAGCAAAATACAATCATTGAATCTTATTTTACATAAAGATAAAGGGAGAAAAAACTATGAACAAGCTTGTTTACACAGGAAAAACCAAGGACGTATTTGCTCTTGACAACGGAAATTATCTGTTGAAGTTTAAGGATGACTGCACGGGTAAGGACGGCGTGTTTGATCCGGGCGAAAACTCGGTAGGACTTACCATCGAGGGCGTTGGTGACGTCAACCTTCGTATGTCGATCTATTTCTTTGAAAAGGTCAATGCGGCAGGCATCAAGACGCACTATATCAGTGCCGATCTTGCAAACACCACCATGGAGGTTCTCCCTGCAAAGCCGTTCGGAAAGGGCTTGGAGGTTATCTGCCGTCACAAGGCAGTAGGCAGCTTCTACCGCCGTTATTCCGATTACATCGAGGAGGGCGCAGACCTTCCCGCTTATGTTGAGACCACCTTCAAAAACGATGAAAAGGGCGATCCTCTGGTAACCAAGGACGGTCTTGTGGATCTTGGCGTTATGACCTCCGAGCAGTATGACGATATCAAGCTGATGACTCAGAAGATCACTCAGATCGTTGCAGATGATCTGAAGGAGAAGGGCTTGATCCTTTACGATATCAAGTTTGAGTTCGGCTACGATGCCGACGGAAAGGTGATGCTGATCGACGAGATCGCATCCGGTAATATGCGTGTTTATAAGAACGGCGAGTACATCGATCCGATGACTCTGTCTGAGCTGTTCTTCGCTTAAGACACGCAACAGCACAAAATCCCGAGCAGGACTGTTTCGGGGTTTTGTGTCTATCTACGGAGATCCTTGCAAAGAGACAAGGATCGATTTTACCCCCGTCCGATTCGGTGGGACAGCAAAAAACGGAGGTTTATATGGGAGGCTTTTTTGGCGCGATTTGCCGGGAGGACGCAACTTCAGACGTCTTTTTCGGAACCGATTATCATTCGCATTTGGGAACCTGCAGCGGCGGTATGGCGGCTTATGACAGGATCATCGGCTTACAGCGCGAGATCCACAATATCCGCAATTCGCCCTTCCGCACCAAGTTTGAGCATGTTTTTGAGGAGATGCAGGGCAGCTCCGCGATCGGCTGTATCAGCGATTCGGATCCCCAGCCGCTTCTGATCCGCTCCAAGCTCGGTACTTATGCGATCTGCACCATAGGCATCATCAACAATGCCCAAACATTGATCGATCAGTATTTTAAATGCAACGGAGGACACTTTGATGCCATGACGGGCGGAAAGGTCAACTCCAACGAGCTTTTGGCGGCACTGATCAGCCTGAAGGACAGCTTTGCCGAGGGAATTCGCTTTGCACAGCAATCGATCGAAGGCACGGCGAATATTCTGATCCTGACAGATACGGGACGGCTCATCGCCGCTCGTGACAAGCTGGGAAGGATACCCGTTCTGGTGGGACGCCGCGAGGATGATTACTGCGTATCCTTTGAATCCTTCGCGTATCAGAAGCTCGGATACAGGGCGGAAAAGGAGCTTGGCCCGGGAGAGGTCGTGGAGATCTCGGCAGAGGAAGGCGTCAAGCAACTGGTGCCTCCCGGAAAAGAAATGCGGATGTGCGCGTTCCTGTGGTCTTATTTCGGATTTCCCAACTCGACTTACGAGGGGAAGAATGTAGAATGTATGCGCTATCGCAACGGCGAGATCATGGCGGATAACGATGCCGAAAAGGGCTTGCTGGAAAATCTGGACTCGGTCAGCGGCGTTCCCGATTCGGGTACTCCTCACGCCATCGGATATGCAAACCAAAGCAAGATCCCGTTTGCCCGTCCGTATATCAAATATTCTCCCACGTGGGCGCGCAGCTTTACGCCGCAAAAGCAGACCGAGCGGCAAAGAGTTGCGAAAATGAAGCAAATTCCCGTGCATGAACTGATCGAGGGCAAGAATCTTCTGATCGTGGATGACTCGATCGTGCGCGGAACACAGCTTCGCGAAACGGTTGACTTCCTGTACTCCAACGGTGCAAAGTCGGTACACATGCGTTCTGCTTGCCCGCCGATCATGTATGGCTGTAAATTTTTGAATTTCTCCCGTGCAACAAGCGATATGGATCTGATCGCGCGCCGTATCGTCATGGAGCTGGAGGGAGAGGAAGGCTTTGCGCATCTTGAGGAATACAGCGATGCCTCCACCGAGCGCGGTCGGAAGCTGCGCCGAACCATTTGTGAAAAAATGAATTTCTCGTCCTTGGAATTTCAGACCTTGGACGGTGTGATCAAGGCAATCGGTCTTGAGCCGTGTCAACTTTGTACTTATTGCTGGAACGGAAAAGAATAATCATTGAAAGGGAATAAAAAAATGCATACGAATTCTAAATCTGACAGTTACGCTGCAGCAGGCGTTGATATTACCGCGGGATACAAAGCGGTTGAATTGATGAAAAAGCACATTGCGCGCACCAAGAACGAGGGATGCCTTGATGACGTGGGCGGCTTTGGCGGATGCTTTGGCTTGAACGTTGCGGGTATGGAGGAGCCTGTATTGGTTTCGGGTACCGACGGATGCGGAACCAAGGTAAAAATGGCGATCCTGATGGATAAGCATGACACGATCGGTATCGATGCCGTGGCAATGTGTGTCAACGATATTATCTGTTGCGGAGCAAAGCCGCTGTTCTTCCTTGATTATATTGCTTGTGGAAAGAACTATCCCGAGAAGATCGCTTCGATCGTAGGCGGTGTTGCCGAGGGCTGTGTACAGTCGGGTGCGGCACTGATCGGCGGTGAGACTGCAGAGCATCCCGGCTTGATGCCTGTGGATGAATATGATCTTGCGGGCTTTGCGGTTGGCGTTGTCGATAAGAAAAAGATCCTTGACAACAAAAAGATGGCAGAGGGCGACGTTGTGATCGCGTTGGCTTCCAGCGGTATTCACTCCAACGGTTTTTCCTTGATCCGTAAGGTATTTGATATTGATAACAACAATCCCGCGCTGTATGAGGCGCGCGAGGAGCTCGGCGGTAAGACAATTGCGGAAACGCTGTTGACTCCCACCAAGATCTATGTAAAGAGCGTGCTGGCACTTCTGGAAAAGGTTGACGTGAAGGGCATCAGCCACATCACGGGCGGCGGATTCTATGAGAATATTCCGAGATCCATTCCGAAGGGCTTGTCGGCAAAAATCACCAAGTCCGCAGTTAAGGTGCTTCCGATCTTCGATCTGATCGCAAAGACAGGAAACATTCCCGAAAGAGATATGTACAATACCTACAATATGGGTGTTGGTATGAGCATCGTGGTTCCTGCGGCACAGGTTGATGAGGCTTTGGAGATTTTGCGTGCGAACGGCGAGGATGCTTATGTGATCGGTGAGATCATCAAGGGCGACGACGGGGTGGTATTCTGCTGATGAAGGACCAACAAACGAAGATCGCGGTGCTGGTATCGGGCGGCGGAACCAATCTGCAGGCTTTGATCGATGCACAGGGGCGCGGCGAGCTTGGAAACGGAAAAATCACGCTTGTAGTTGCATCCAAGCCGGGTGTTTACGCGCTGGAGAGAGCTAAGAATCACGGAATCGAGTCTTGTGTGCTTGCCAGACGAGAGTATGACAGCATCGCCGCTTATACCAAGGCACTTGCCGATACATTGGAAGATGCAGGAATCGACCTTGTGGTGCTTGCGGGATTCTTGACGATCATCGACGAGCAGATGTACGAGAGCTTCCCGAACCGTATCCTGAATGTTCATCCCGCGCTGATCCCGTCCTTCTGCGGAAAGGGATTTTACGGATTGCACGTTCACGAGGCGGCACTGGAAAAGGGTGTTCGCGTGTCGGGCGCTACGGTGCATATCGTCACTCCCGAGTGTGATGCAGGCCCTATCGTGCTGCAGAAGGCAGTAGAGGTCAAGCAGGACGATACTCCCGAGATCCTTCAAAAGAGGATCATGGAGGAGGCCGAATGGAAGATCCTTCCCGCGGCAGTCAAGCTTTTCTGTGACGGCAGAATAGAAGTGAAAAATAATAAAGTGTATATAAAAGGAGAATGGTGATGAAGGTATCAACGATTCAAAACGAGTTGAATTCCTTGGCTTATCACGGCAGAGGAATCATCATCGGCAAAAGTGCCGATGGCAAAAAGGCGGTTACTGCATACTTCATTATGGGAAGAAGCGAAAACAGCCGCAACCGCGTGTTTGTTGCAGAGGGTGACGCAATGCGTACCAAAGCGTTCGATGACTCCAAGATGGTCGATCCTCACCTGATCATCTATTATCCTGTAAGAGTGCTCGGCAACAAGACTATCGTGACCAACGGTGACCAGACCGACACCATTTATGATCTGATGGACAAGCAGATGACCTTTGAGCAGGCACTCAGAACCCGTGAATTTGAGGACGATAAGCCCAACTTCACCCCCAGAATCTCGGGTATCATCCGCCGCGAAAAGGACGGAATGAATTTCGCAATGTCCATTCTCAAGAGTGCCGAGGGCGATGACAGCTCCTGCGAGCGCTTTACTTACGCATATTCCAACCCCATCGCGGGACGCGCAAAGTTTATCCACACCTACAACGGCGACGGCAATCCGCTGCCTTCTTATGAGGGCGAGCCCAAGACCTTGGAGCTGCCCGACGTGGATATCGATGCGCTGACCGACCTGATCTGGACCAATCTCAACGAGGACAACAAGGTTTCCTTGTTCGTTCGCTATATTGATATTGCAAGCGGCGAGACCGAGACCAGAATCGTAAACAAAAACGTATGAGGTGAACTGAAATGAAAGAATTTGAATTGAAATACGGTTGTAACCCCAACCAGAAGCCTTCTAAGATTTATATGAAGGATGGAAGCGAGCTTCCGATCACCATTCTCAACGGTCGCCCCGGTTACATCAACTTTTTGGATGCATTCAATTCCTGGCAGCTGGTCAAGGAGCTCAAGGCGGCAACCGGTATGCCTTGCGCAACCTCCTTCAAGCACGTCAGCCCCACCTCTGCGGCTGTTGGTACCGTTCTTCCCGAAAAGCTGAAAAAGGCTTGCTTCGTGGACGATATCGAGGGATTGGATGATTCTCCCTTGGCTTGCGCTTTTGCAAGAGCAAGAGGAACCGACAGAATGTGCTCCTTCGGCGACTGGATCGCGCTGTCCGACGTTTGTGACGTTACCACAGCAAAGCTGATCCAAAGAGAGGTTTCGGACGGAGTGATCGCTCCCGGCTACGAGCCCGAGGCTTTGGAGATCCTGAAATCCAAGCGTAAGGGCGGCTACAACGTGGTACAGATCGATCCCAACTACGTTCCCGAGGTGCAGGAGACCAAGCAGGTGTTCGGTATCACCTTTGAGCAGGGAAGAAACAACTTCCGCATCGATGCGGAGCTGCTCAAGAACGTGGTCACCGCAAATAAGGATCTCCCCGAGAGCGCGATCAGAGACCTGATCATCGCCCTCATCACC